>JBBQRY010000176.1:0-4954 GCA_038214335.1 Chthoniobacterales bacterium | reverse complement strand
GGCAAGAGAAGGAGGATGGTGACGGACAGCAGGATAGAGATCTGGCAGACATTTGGAAATGCATTTGGAAATGCATTTCTTCCCTCCCCTTCCTCGCCAACGCGATCCATCCTCAGCGCTGGAGCTGGGTATCGAGAAGGGAAACGGCGCTGCGGGTCTTCTCGTCGTCTCCGAGCTTGGATTTGACGAGCTTGCAGGCGTGGATCACGGTGCCGTGGTCGCGTCCGCCGAAGGCGTCGCCGATGTCGGTGAGCGATGACTTGGTGAGCTGGCGGGAAAGATACATCGCAATCTGGCGGGCGAAGGCAATGTTTGCAGGACGCCGCTTGCTGGTCATATCGGCGACGCGCACGTCGTAATGCTCGGCCACGCGGCGCTGGATTTGGTCGATGGTCACCGTCTTGCGGGCCTGCTCTTGGAAAATATCGCGGAGCAGGTTTTCGATGACTTCTTGGGTGAGTGGACGGTCGCTGAGGGATTTGTAGGAGGCCACGCGCATGAGCGCACCTTCGAGGCGTCGCACGTTGTTGCGGATTTTATCCGCAAGGAAGTCGATCACCCAACCGTCGAGCTGGATGTTGAGTCCTTCAGCCTTGCTGCGAAGAATGGCAATACGTGTTTCGGTATCCGGCGGCTGGATTTCCGCCGTCATTCCCCACTCGAACCGCGAGACGAGGCGCTGCTCGAGTTTTTCGATTTCACTGGCTGGACGGTCGCTCGAAAGGACGATTTGTTTGTGTCCGTCGTGCAGGGCGTTGAAAGTGTGGAAAAACTCTTCCTGCGAGCGTTCTTTGCCGGCGAGAAATTGAATGTCATCAATCATGAGCACATCCACGCTCCGGTATTTTTTACGGAACTTCATGAGCGTGCTGTGCTGGATCGCGTCGATGAACTCGTTGGTGAACTGCTCGCTCGAAAGATACACGACTCTCGAGGGCTTTGCCGCCGCAAGCACATGATGTCCAATAGCCTGCAAAAGATGTGTTTTGCCCAGTCCGCTACCCCCGTAAATGAACAGCGGATTGTAGGTGCGGGAGGGAGCCTTGGCGACGGCGAGGGCCGCGCTGTGGGCGAACTGGTTGTTCGATCCCACCACGAAGGCTTCAAACGTGTTCCGCGAGTTCATGCCCACAACGGTCGCTGGCACAGGTTTCTCTTTCAGCTTTTTGGCGGTGGGTGCCGGGGCTGCTGGAGCCTCGGCTTCAGGCACGGCCGTCGAGAAATGGACATTCGTGACCGTGGGCACGACCTCACGCACGGATTCCTCCAAAATCGGGAGGTAATTGCTTTCGATAAAGAACTGGTGGATCGGATTTGGCACACAGACCGTGAAGGTGGTTCCTTGGTGCGAGGCACCAAGTATCCCTGAAAACCAACGCTCGTAGCCGTCCGCACTCACGCGCCCCCGGATTCGGGAGGATACCGCTGACCAAATATCGTTCGTCTCTGTGATCATGATTTCAACTTTCTTTTGACCCTGTTGGTTCCGACGGTTTCATTTGGGGGAGGTGAGAATTTCAGAAATTTGCAGACAGGAAAAGCAGGGAATTTTTGCCTTGGGATCAGCCCGGATTTAAGTCGCTTGCCGGGAACCTCTTGAATCCTCAAAATTTTCTTCCCTTGGCCCCGCCGGACGGAAGAATTCCCGGGATGCCGGGAAGCGCGGAGACAAGGGATGGAATGGGTCATTTGTGGTGTGGGGACTTATTTACAAGTTATTCACAATCAGGCACTCGGGCGAATGATTGCGAAGGGGTGACAAACCTAAAAACACGGTCTCCATACGACAAGATAAATCGACGATTCGGACCGAAAAAAATGTTCTTTTGCCCTCGCATTTTTCTTGACCCTGCGACCACCCAAGCGGGGCAAGGCGGGAACGGGATTCAGTCCGGTTTACTGAGGAGCGAGCGGGAGGGAAAGCAGACCCCGAGGAGAAAGGTGACGGTGCATCCGATGAAGACAAAATACGGCCAGGCGATGGAGGGCCACCAACTCGGCATGAGGATTCCGAATCGGAACGCGTGTTTGACGACTTCCCCGGCAGTGTTGGTGGATTCCCAGAGGGGGATGGAAATTTTGCAGAGCACGAGCACGGCGAGGATTCCGGCGGTCATGGCAAAGATATTCGCCCGGTCGCTGCCACGGGTTTTTGTGAGAACGCCGAGCAAAAAGACTCCGAGCAGGGATCCGTATGTATAGCCGAGCACACCGAGGGCGAGAGGGATGATGGTGACGTTCGTGTGCATGACCGTCCAAGCCGCGCCCGTGGCCACGATGATCATCAGCACACCAAAGATTGAGGTCGCCCAGCGCGCCGCGCTCACGGCCTGCCGATCGGTTCCGGCGGGCCGGATGTAGGGCTGATAGAAATCCTTAATGAACGAGGTGGCCAGCGCGTTGAGGGCGGCGGAGGTCGATCCCATCATGGTCGCAAAGACGCCTGCAATGATGAGGCCGCGGATTCCGACCGGCATTTCGTTGACGATATAATGTGCGAAGATTTCGTTATCCTCCGCCGGAAGGGTGGCATCCGGGATGACCTGGTAGCGGACCCAAAGCAGGAGGCCCACGCTGAGGAAGGCGAGCACAATTGGTATGTCCGCAAATCCGCTCAGGATCAGCGAAAGCCGGGACTTCGCGGTATTTTCGGCAGTGAGCATGCGCTGCACCATATCCTGGTCCGTGCCATGGGTGGCCATGGTGAAAAACGTGATACCGATGATGGCGGCAAAGATCGTGTATTCGGTTTGGAGGAGGCCCGAGAGGGCTTCACCGAATGGCTTAGTGGCGTCCCATCCAGTTTGGAACATCGACAAATTCTGCCCCGCGAGGTGCTCTTTCACGGTGTCGAATCCGCCCGGAATGTCCCAGAGCACTGCGCCGATAGAAAAAAGAATCGCGCCAATCATCAGGCAGGCTTGAATGAGATCCGTCCACACGACCGCCTTGATCCCGCCGGCTGCGGTGTAGAGCGTGGTGATGAAGGTGACAAAAACGATGCCCCAGAAATACGTCCAGATCGAGACCTCCGATCCCGGAAACAAATACCGGTAGATCACGACGATGATGACTCCTCCGAGGTAGAGGCGGACCCCGATCCCCAAAACCCTGGTGGCCAGAAAGATGCCGCTGGCCATGTTTTTGGTGCGCTCACCGAACCGCAGGGTGAGGAACTCGTAAATGCTTTCGACCTTGTAGAGGTAGTAGGGCGCGATGAAGATCCAGGCAATGATGATGCGGGCAAAGATCGTGCCGATGGCCAGTTGCGCGTAGGCAAAGCTCCGGGTGCGAAATGCTTCAGCCGGGGCTCCCAGAAATGTCACGGCACTGGTCTCGGCGGCAATGATCGAGGCCAGCACCGCCCACCACGGGATCGAGTGACCGCCGAGTGCAAAATCCTTCAGGCTCGTATTCTTTCGCGACGCATACAGCCCAATGCTGACAATGCCTGCGAAATAAATAAAAATCACCAACCCATCGACGCCGAGGTTGAACCAATTCTGAATCGGATGCATCAGCGGCGGAGGGTTTTCAGAAGGACCATGGAGTTGCGTCCGCTGGTTTCGTATTTGGCCCGCCGATCCGGCGGCAGGATATCCGGTGCCGCCGGTTCGAATCCGCCTTTTTGCTGAAGGTAGCTGTAAGCTTGAGTCGAGAGGGCAAAGAGGTGGCGGATGCCTTTTTCGCGTGCCAGATTCTCGACGAAGGCCATGAGCTTGCGTCCGTGCCCTTGGTTTTCATGCGCCTTGCTCACATGCAGGCAGGCGAGTTCGCCGGAGGATTCCGCCGGGCAGAGATGCAGCGCCACGCAGGCAATCGGCGACCGGTCGATTTCCAGCAGCCAGTAATCTTCCAGGTGTTCGAGGATGTCCGCCCGCGTCCGCCGAACGAGCTCCTCGTTGTGGACGGATTGCCGAATCAGCGACATCACCGCCCGCACATCCTTTTTGAAAATCCGGCGGATCTGCTGGTATTCGTTCGAGTAAATCATCGTGCCAATCCCATCGTGGCTGAATACCTCGCTGAGCAGGGCTTCGTTGACGCCACCATCGAGCACATGGACCCGCGGCACGCCCTGCACACAGGCCCTGGCTGCGTATTCGAGTTTGGAGAAAAGCCCCGGGGGCAGCTCGTTGCGCCGCTTTTTCAGAAGATCGTGGGTCTCGGCCACCGAGAGCTGACGCGGAAGGTTGGGATACGCCGCAAAGGCACCTCCCGGCGTCAGATAAAGGATTTTTGCCGCCGAGAGCTCCCCGGCCACCTCAAGGGCAATGCTGTCGGAATTCACCCGATACGTGCGCCCCTCGCCATCAAAGCCCAACGGCGGCACCACGGGGATGATCCCCTCATCGAGCAAAATCTTGAGCGCCTTGACATCCACGCGCTCCACTTTTCCCGTGTATTGCTGGTCCACCCCGCCAAGGATGCCTGCCGGATGCGCGATGAGCGCATTGATATACGCCGCCCGCAAGTCCACCGAAGAAAGCCCCTCCATGATCGCATTGGTCAGACGGATGGCCGCATCGATGCTCACCTGCAACGTCGTGGCATCCGTGAGCCCAATCCCATCGGAATTCGAGAGCACCACATTCCGCTCCGCTGCCAGCTTCTGGATTTGGTGGCTGGCTCCATGCACCAGCACAACCTTGATGCTCAAGGACCGCAACACCGCAATATCCAACAGGACATTCGAAAAATTCTCCGAAGCGGCCACCTCGCCATCCACCGCAACCACAAAAATCCGCTCCCGAAACCGGGGCACATACTGCAAAATCTCGCGCAAATCTGATACGTTCACTTTTGGAAAAACGCGCATCCTAGCACAGCCTCCGGTGCAAACACAGAGGAAAATAGAAATGACAAAACAAAAAACCTTCCAGCAATTCTCATTATGACATTTCGGGGGTGGCAAAGCCCCATTCCCTCTCAGCCTGAAGCCGTACCCTGATGA
>JBBQRY010000175.1:0-4959 GCA_038214335.1 Chthoniobacterales bacterium | reverse complement strand
AAATGCAGCCGTTCTCGCGGAGCACAGCGCCCGCCACGTCCAAGTCCGCGACCATGGCTTTCACCGAGGCCGGATCTGCAAAATCCACCCCTGCAGGATAAGGATAGGCGGTATGAACGACGTTCATCGCCTTCAGCCGCTCGACGACCGCCATCGGATTTTTGCGGATCAGATCCCCATTTTCGTGCGTAGCACAAATCGTGAGCCCTTCCCCGGTGAGGATGTTGAGAACATCCGCAGGCGGAATTTCTCCCGAAACCCCGCTCACCTGAACCGCATCGTATCCGATCATTTTCAGCTTTTTTGCGGTCTCGGCAAGGTCGGAGGCGGATTTGCAGAAGTCACGGACAGTATAGAGCTGGGCGGCAATTTGGGATGGTTTCACGGTGCGAAGTCTGCGGAAGAGAACCGCCTGCGTCAAACCTGAACTTCCCGAAATCATCGGAAGCCTACGGAAATTTTGGAAAAACCGGTTTTGTCAATCGGGTGGAGTTCTGGGTAATCTGTTTAGACATGGCAAAGAAAAAATCCTCCGTATTTTTTATTTCGGGGTCCGACGAATTTATGGTCAAGAAGGCGGCGATCGCGTTGGCGGCGGAGCTTGCGCCGGGAGCGGACGCCTTTGGATTGGAGACCATCGACGGCGCGGTGGACAGCGTGGATGCTGCGACGGGAAAAATCCATGCGGCGACGCAGGCCTTATTGACGTTGCCTTTTCTTGGCGGATCGAAGCTTGTCTGGCTGAAGAGTGCGACCTTTCTGGCCGATACCGTCACCGGCCGGTCGGACTCTGTCGCGAAGGCGATGGAGTCGCTTTGCGCGGTGCTGGAAAGCCCTCTGCCCGATGGAGTCACATTTTTGATGAGTGCGCCGGGGGCGGACAAGCGCCGCTCGGCCTACCGCCAGCTCACGAAATTCTGCACGACGACACTTTGCGACAAGCCGGATCTTGGATTTCAAGCGGGCGAGGAAGCGGTGATTGCATGGACGGCGGACAAGGTCCATGAAAGGGGGCTCAAAATTTCTCATGAGGCGGTCGAGGTATTGGCCACGCGTGTCGGACTGGATTCCGCGCAATTGGCCAATGAGCTGGACAAGCTGGAGACAGCGTTTGGACCGGGGCACGGAATCGAGGCGGCGGATGTCCGCGCACTGGTGCCGGCGACGCGCGAAAGCGGGATCTTTGACGTATCGAATGCCATCCAATCAAGGGATCTGCCGTTGGCCTTGGAGACCCTGGCCCAGCTCTTTAGGCAGGGAGAAAAGGGGGTCGGCATCCTGCTGGCTGCTATCGTTCCGACAGTGCGGAACCTAGTAGTCATGAAAGATCTACTGACACGGCATCGCCTTCAACCGCCGACCAAACCGCAATTCTTTGCTTCCACCCTCAACAAGCTTGCTCCGGAGGAAACCGAACACCTCCCCCGAAAAAAAGATGGCGGGCTGAATACGTATCCGCTGGGCCTAGCGGCACGGAGCTGCGTTCACTACACGGCGGCGGAGTTGCACCGGGCGTTTCAGGCCTGTGCGGATGCCAACCTCCAGATGGTGACCAGCCAGGCGGACGACGAAGTCGTGCTCACGCGGTTGCTCGCAGGGTTCATGGCGAGGGCTGGCTGAATCTCCTAAGGATTTGCTGGAGGGTCCGGCCCGGACCGCAGGTTTTATCGCGATCAGGCAGGGGTGATGAACTCCAGGTTGGATGCGCCAGGCTTTTCTTTCGGCGGGAATGTGTTGCTCCCGCGGGAGAGATCATTTTACGGTTCAGGCTGTGACTCGACATCTCCACTACCTGGTCTTGTTTTTTGGGATACTGCTGGCGGGGTGCGGCAGGCCTTCGGTTCCCGTTCCCGCTCCCGAACCCTCCCCGACTCCTGTGCCGGTGAACGCGATTCCTGTCGGAGCGATTCTTCCCTTGAGTGGAAGCCAGTCGGGATTTGGCGAAGCCACGGTCGAGGGGATCCATCTCGCGGTTGCCCGGATCAATGCCGAGGGAGGGATTGAGGGCCGCCCCGTCCACCTGCTCATTCGGGATACGAACTCGAAGCCCGAAGAAGCGGCGGCGTTGGTTCGGAGGCTGGTCGAGGAAAATCACGTCGCGGCCGTGATTGGGGATGTCACTTCGGAGGCTTCCTTGGCGGCGGCTCCGGTGGCCGCAGAGCTTGGCGTGCCCATGATTTCTCCGGGTGCCACGCATCCGGATGTGACAATAGCCGGCTCCGGGATTTTCCGAGTGTGTTTTGTGGACCCGTTCCAGTGCCGGGTGATGTCGAAATTTGCGAGTTCCATTGGGGTGACGAGGGCAGCGATCCTTTTCGACAGCGCCGATCCCTACAGCACGGTTCTGGCCGGAAGTTTCGAGGAGGATTTTCTCGCACGCGGCGGCACGATCAGCGCGAAGGAATCCGTGCCCGCCAACGGCCCATTGGCTCCCGTGCTCGAAAAAATCAAAGCCGCGCAGCCGGAGGTCATTTTCCTCCCGCTCTACTACGCGCAGGCCGCCGGGATCATCAAGCAGGCGCGCCCGTTGGGGCTGGACCAGCCATTCATTGGCACCGATGGATGGGAATCCCCCGAATTCCTCAAAATGGGAGGCAAGGCCCTCGACAACACGTATTTCGCCAGTCACTTCTCAGCCGGCGAGCCCTCCGAGCGCACCCAAGCATTTGTCGCGGCGTTCAAAGAAAAATTCGGCCACCCTCCGCTGGCGCTGGCAGCACTTGGTTACGATGCTGTGAATTTTCTCGCGCAGGGGATCCGGCGAGCTGGTGGCACGGAAGCCGGGGCATTGATCCAAGCACTTTCGGAAACCGCCGGATTCGAGGGGGTCACCGGCAACATCACTTTAGACGAAGACCGCAACCCAACCAAACCCGCCATCGTCGTGCGCGTAGATGGCGGAACATTTCAATACTTAGAAACCGTCTCCCCTTAAGAATCCATCTGTGCTCGGCGAATCCATGCGGGGGGCATGGCACCGTGGCTGAGCAGCCAGTCGTTGAAATTTTTCAAGGTCCATCCTTTGCCGAGCACGAGCCAGCGGTGAAGTTTTTCGACTTCCAAGCGTCCGAGCAGATAGCTCATGGGGACGGTCGGGCTGGAGGAATACCAGTTCACATCGCCGATCGCGCGGGCGGGGGTGAATCCGAGACCGCGTTGCAGCCGGTGTGCGGCGGCAGTGGGTGTGAGCGAGCTTTCTTGTAGGCCGCAATCGATGACAATCCGGTGTGCGCGCCATAGCGCATCATGGAGCTGGACGAGCTTGGCTGCAGGGAAATCGACCAGTCCGTGATCGACGGCGAGCTTCTCGCACCACATCGTCCATCCCTCATAGCCAATCGAGTGCTCAAACAATCGACGCAGGCGACTCGGATGTTGAAACTGCACGACAAACTGGAGGTGGTGGCCGGGGTAGCCTTCGTGGATAGAAGTGAGTTCGAGCCCGAAATGCTGCCGGGCTTCAGCGATTTTTTTGGCTGGGTCGGTGTGTGTGAGGCTGAGGTCATTGACCCAGAATATTCCGTTCTGGATCTGTGCGAAGGGTTGCGGGGGATTGTAGGCGGCGGTGGGGAATTGGTGGCGAAGGAACGCGGGTACGGGGAGCACTTTGAGCGATTCGCGATCTGGCAGACTCATGAGTTCCGCCGTAGCGAGGCGGGATTTGATTTCCGTTGTGACCTGCCGGTAGTGTGCCAGGAGAGAACTTGGAACATGCCATTCTGCGGTGGCGGCATCGATGATCTCGCGAGCGGATCGGCGTCCGTGTTTCGCAGCTTCGCGCTCCAACAGGACCTCGTGTTCGGCGACGAGCGACTCCCCCATCACGCGGGCTTCGCGCAGCGAGAGGTCGAGGCCGAGCCGCTCGCGAATAAGAAATTCAAACCGATCCCGTCCGATTGCGAACCCATCCTTCGCTCCCGAACGCTTGCGCCGGATCGCTCTGGCAAAATCCCGAAAGGCACTGACGGCCGATGCCACCAGAGACTTTGTGCGCTGCGGATGGGGAGAGACGCGCATCAGCTCCGGGGCAAGTCCTTCAAGGAATTCGACGCTGCCCGCGCAGGATTTTTCTGCAAGTTCGGTCCAGAGAGGAACAGGCAGCCGCACGCAGTCAGCCCCTGCCGCAAGAAAATCCGGAAGTTTTGCAAGCCTGGCTTCAATGTTGGGCAATGCGGGCGCGAGGGATTCTGCCGCCCGCACAACGAGTTCAAACACTGCGCCAATGGCCGCATCGGCGTGTTGTTGAGGATTCGTGCGCCATCGAGCGAGGTCCTTCGAAAAGAGAGATCCTGTGCGCAGGAGCGCCAGAAAGCCCCGACGGTCCAGCCAAGCGTCTCCGGAAAAAGCGGCCTCCGGCAGGTCTTCGATCTGATGCAGCAGGCGAGCTTCGAGTTCCTCAAGCTTGCGATGCACGGGAACCGAATTTTCCCCCAGCAAGCCATAGCAATCCTCGAAACCCCACCGGCTACCGGATTCCGGGAAGAGCTCGCAGGTCTTCGCAATCCACTCGTCCCCAAGACGGTAAAGTGCGGCGGGGGCGGGATCCTTCGACGGCAGGGAGTTCTTCATTGAGATGGTGTAGCGGAAATTCCGCGCAGCCGCCAATCTTCTGTATTTACAAACCCGGCTTGTCTCTCGCATCTTTCGCAGATGAAATTCTCCCTTGGCATTGATTACGGAACTAACTCGGTGCGCGCGCTGGTCGTGCGCTGCGAGGACGGCAAAGAACTTGGCACCTGCGTGGTCGGTTATGCCTCGGGGAAGGAGGGTGTGCTTCTCGACAAAAACGACCACCACCTCGCGCGCCAGCATCCGGGAGATTATCTGGCCGGTCTTGAGAAATCGGTCAAGGGTGCCCTAGCGGAGGCTGCCAAGACGAAGGGCTTTCGCGCCGATCAGATTGTGGGAATCGGCGTGGATACAACGGGGTCGAGCCCGATTCCGGTGGACGCCAAAAAT
>JBBQRY010000174.1:0-5009 GCA_038214335.1 Chthoniobacterales bacterium | reverse complement strand
ATCGTGTCCAAGGCCAAGTCGTTTGTGATCCTTGTCGATCTGTCGGGGAGCATGAAGGACTACGACCACCTCGTTCGGAAAACCTTGGGCGAGTTGGTGGACCAGATGGACGACAACTACCACTGCCAGATCATCGGGTTTCAGGGCGACAGGAGGGATCGGATGCCTCCCACCCTCACGCCGTGGCAGCCCGCTGGTGAGATTGCGACGATGACCGAAGCCAACCGCGTCGCCGCCCGGGAATTCGGCGATAGCCTGGTTGGTCGATTTGCCAGTGGCACGCCGACCTATCTCGCGATCTCAACAGCCCTCGGCTACCCCGTCGAAGCGATTTTCCTTCTCACCGACGGAGAACCGACGGATATCGAGGACGGAAGCGAAATCGTTTCCCGAATCACCCAGGAAAACGCCGGACGCAAAAAGATCTACGCGATCGCCGTCGGCAACTACCGGAAGCTTCCCCAGCTCGTCGCGTTTCTGGACGAACTCTCCCGAGAAAACGGAGGAAAATTTCTCGGCGTCAGCGATTGAGCACACAACGTGCCGATCACGGCCGCGTCCTCGCCTGACCGCGACGAAACCAGCGGTCAGGGCAGGAGCCTGACCCTCCAGGAATTCCTTCCGTGCGGATTTGATACGGCGGTTTGCCCTTGCGAACCGTTCGTCCTAGCGGTTTGATGGCGGGCTTTTATGCACAACAAACATCCCACACCGGGCGCACGGCGGTTGCACGAGAAGCTTTCCGAGATGGCGCGTCGAGGGACCGAGCACGAGGCCGCGGTTGCCAAGGAAAAATTGGCCCGCTTGGAGGCGCGTTTTGACTTCCTTGGAGCTCCAGCGGAAGAACTGGAGGACATCTTTGCCGCATGGCCCAAGCCAAAGCCATCCCACGAATCCAAGCCCCTCGTCACTGTGCCGACAGATTGGCAGGATGTTGGAAATATCGTGAAATGGATTTTCTACGACAAATTCGGGATTGCGACGACATGGAAGGTCACTCGCGGTAAAGCGGTGGTCAATGCGGCAGCGGCGGCGGATGACCTCGCGCGACTGCGCCCGCTGGCAAAAACATTGTCTGCCGACATTCGGAAAATCTGCACGGAGTATTTCGGAGGACGGAAAACCAGCGAACTCGATCGATCTCCTTTTTTATCGGGATTTTACGAGGGGCTCATGGATGAATCCCGCGCAACCGGACGGATTGTTCCCGGACGTTCCCCACTGGCCAAAAAGAAAAAAAAGCGCACCAAGTTCTCGAAAGAACCTCCCATGGCTGCCCTCCATCCCTACGACCAAGGCCGCGAGCTCGGGAAACAAATGCGCATCAACGTACCCGTGGAATCCCTGTGTGAAACCATCCGCCTCAGCCTTGCTGAGCAGGAAAATCCCGTGTCAGGCTGCGGCGATAAATAATGCAGTTGCCAGAGGGGAAAAATGATGCTTTTTCCGTAGGCGTCATGAAAAACTTATCCTGGGGCATTTTGGGCACGGGCAATATTGCGAAAACATTTGCTAACGAACTGCAATATTCTCAGAGGGGGACACTGACGGCGGTTGGCAGTCGGTCCCGAGAATCGGCGGATCGATTCGCTGCAAACTTCCCGGGGATTCGGGCTTACGCAAGTTACCGGGATTTGTTGGAGGATCCGAAAATCGATGCCATTTATCTGGCCGCTCCTCATCCGCAGCATGCGGAGTGGACGATTGCCGCGGCGGAAGCAAAAAAGCACGTTCTCTGTGAGAAACCGCTCGCTTTGAATGCGCCGGACGCGATGGTGATGATCGAAGCAGCCCGGCGTCAGGGAGTAGTGTTGATGGAGGCCTTCATGTACCGATGTCATTCCCGGACTCTGAAAATTGCGGAACTGATTCGCGAGGGGCAGTTGGGCCGGGTCCGGTTTATTCGGGCCAACTTCAGTTTCGCTACAGGTTATGATCCGAAGAGTCGTCTCTTCAGCAATGCGTCGGGAGGAGGGGGAATTCTGGATGTCGGATGCTATGCCGTTTCGATCGCCCGGTTTGTTGCGGGGGCCTCCGCGGGCAAACCATTTTTGGATCCTGAAGAAGTGCGGGGCGATGCGATTTTATGCGAAACGGGAGTGGATGAGCTGGCATCAGCGACTTTGAAATTTCCAGGCGGAATCCTGGCTCAGGTCTCCTGCGGAATCACGCTTCGCATGGGGGCGGATCTGGAAGTTTATGGGGACAAGGGAACTTTGAAGGTGCCGAATTTTTGGAATCCACCGGGCCCGATTCATCTCTGGATCTATGAAGGAGATCGCAACGAGGTCATTGAGACCGACGCGAATCCGCACAAGTATGCACTGGAAGCTGATGCCTTTGCCCGCGCGGTGCGGGATCCGAAAGAACTCGTCATCAGTGGAGCCGATACGTTTGGCAACATGGTCACTCTGGATCGCTGGAGAGCGGCTGCAGGAGTGAGCTACGAGTCGGAAAAGGACGATGCGCCTGAGCGAAGCGAATGCCTACGCGGCGTCCAAAGATCAGGTGCCGATGCGGATCGTCAGCAACAACCTGAGTTTAGCCCGGATGGTCGAGCCTGTTTGGAGCGGATGCCTCAGCGCTAAAGGACCGGAGTGGAGGGAGTGGTTTTTGCATCACGAAGCCGCCCTCTTTGCCTGGTCGAGTCAGGCCCGGGGGTATTTCGCGCCGAATCGATTGTCGGGAACTGTGTCTGATGCGGAGTTGCTCCGATGCTGGGACGATACCGATAACCGTGAACGCCGCCGCCGCGCTATGGAACTCGCCGAAAAGCGCGGGGTCAGTCCTCTCAACGTCGCCTTGGCCTATGTCCTGTGCCAACCCTTTCCAACATTCGCTCTCATTGGCCCGCGAACCTTGGAAGAAACGCGCACCGCATTGAGCGGACTGGGCGTATTGCTCACGCCGGAAGAAATCGCTTGGCTCGACTTGGAGCCCACCCCCAAGCCGTTGTAAATCAGGAGGGCGTCCACACCAGAGTCACGGCTTTGATCGAAAGCTACGAAGCCAAGTGCGAAAGCTTGAAGCTGACGCAATAAGAACTCACCCGCGTGGCGGAGGGGCGAGCACCGAGCGGGCGATGGCCCGGCGGGAGGTGCGCAGCAGCCAAACCGACCAGAGGGATGTGCACCCAGAGGAAGAGTCCGCCGGCCCAGCGCTTGCCGAGCAGGTGGGCTTCGTTGCACCGCCATTTCCGACACAGCATCACCAAAAACGTAAGGATTAGCCCACCTTGGGAAAACAGGGTGAAGACGGATTCCGAAAACTCCAAATGAAAGAATTTGACCGAGGGCATGAGGTGCTGCGAAATACTCACGGCCACGCCGGCACTGACGGGCAATATGTTTGGCAGGCTTTCTTTGAAGACGGGTGTGATCGTGAGATGTTGGAAGAAAACCAAACCAAATTTCGCCATTTGAGGGATGACGGTATAGAGGCCGAAGACGACGCCAATCGAGATGAGAAATGCCCACGGGCGGTTCTTGGCAACCGTGCCCGTGAGCAGTCCGGTCAAATGATACAGCAGCGCCGAGGTCCACAGAACGAGTCGGTTCCACTCGTTCGTATCGCGTTTCCCTTTTGCCTCAAACCATTAATTCCCAGAGGAATCAACATCCGAAACGTGGGAGGCATGAGTGGTGGCCTTAGATGAGTTCGTTGAGGATGTTCTCGATGAGCTCTTGGCGTCCGCTGCCGTGCTGGACAGGATCTTTCGCCGCCAAGGCCACTTTCTCAAGGCTTGAAAACGAGTGTTTGCCGGACTCGATCTCGGCCCCGAGGCCGGAATCCCACGAGGCATACCGGGTCTTCACGATGTCCGCGAGGCGTCCATCCTTGCGGATTCCGGCCGCAATTTTCAGCCCGCGTGCGAAGGCATCCATCCCGCCGATGTGCGCGTAGAAGAGGTCCATCGGCTCAAACGACTCGCGGCGCACCTTAGCGTCGAAGTTGAGTCCGCCGGTTTTGAGTCCTCCCATCTTGAGCACGGTCAGCATGATCGCGCTGGTGAGATACAGGCTGCTCGGGAACTGGTCGGTATCCCATCCGATGAGTTCATCGCCGGTGTTGGCATCAATCGATCCCAGTGCCCCCGCCGCAGCGGCCACTTCGCATTCATGGTGCATCGTGTGGCCAGCCAAGGTCGCGTGGTTGGTTTCGAGGTTGAGTTGGAAATGTTCGAGCAGATCGTATTCGCGCAGGAAATTCAGGCAGGCCGCTGCATCGCTGTCGTATTGGTGGCGGGTGGGTTCCTTCGGCTTCGGCTCAATGTAGAACGGTCCTTTGAAACCGATTTCTTTTTTGTAATCGACCGCCATGTGGAGGAACTTCGCAAGGTGTTCGACCTCGCGTTTCATGTCCGTATTCCAAAGCGTCGAGTAGCCTTCGCGTCCACCCCAGAAAACATACCCTTCGCCCCCCAGTTCGTGGGTGACCTCCATCGCCTTCTTCACCTGCGCCGCCGCGTAGGCAAACACATCGGCATTCGGACTCGTCGCCCCGCCGTGCAGAAAACGCGGATTCGCAAACAAACAAGCAGTGCCCCAGAGGAGGCGGATTCCGGTGCGTTCCTGTTCTTCCTTGAGCACCTTCACCACGGCATCGAGATTTTTGTTCGACTCCGCGAGCGAAGCCCCTTCAGGCGCGACATCCCGGTCATGGAACGCGTAGAACGGCGCACCCAGCTTTTCGATGAACTCAAAGGCCACCCGTGCGCGGGCCTGCGCATTGGCGACCGAGTTCGTTCCGTCATCCCACGGACGCAGCATCGTGCCCGCTCCAAAAGGATCCGATCCGGTGCCTCGGAAGGTGTGCCAGTAAACGACGGAGAACCTCAAATGCTCGCGCATCGACTTGCCTTCGATGAGTTCGTCCGGGTTGTAGTGCTTGAAGGCAAGAGGGTTTTTCGAGGTGGGGCCTTCGTAGGGAATTTGAGTGATTTCAGGAAATGCAGTCATAGGAACGTGCAGTTGAGCAGATTCTTTTTTGTTTTACAAGATGGACAGCAG
>JBBQRY010000173.1:0-5025 GCA_038214335.1 Chthoniobacterales bacterium | reverse complement strand
TTTTTGGGCATTCCAGCATCGGCTTTGTATCTACGAAAATTTGGCATTGGTTTCGGAGCTCCCGAAGCCCTCGCAGCGGCCCTGAGCAACCAGGCGGTCGAGGTCCGAATTGAACGCCTTGCCTTAGATCCTTTTTCCGGTCTGCTGGCCCGCGACATCACGGTTCACGAGCGCCAAGGCGAAGGCCGCCTGCTGGCCAAGATCAATGCCGTCGCCCTTTCGCTCAACCTCAGCGAACTCAGCCGCCGCCGGATCGTGGTCGATAAGCTTTCCCTGCAAAATGCGCGGGTCTCCATCCCCGTGGGAACCGGTGATTCCGCTCCCCGACTAGCCGTCGAAGATGTCACGGCGGAAGTCATTCTGCTTTCCGACCAACTTCGCCTCAGCCGCTTCACTGGCCTCGTGGCAGGAATCCGGGTCGAGCTTTCCGGACTCCTCTTCAACCCCGCCGCCTTCCGCCTGCCCGCTTCCACCGGAACGGGCTCCCCCCTCACTCCCGAATGGGCTGCCAATGTCCTGCGCGAACTCGAAGCCCTCCGGTTCCCCGATGGACCTCCAACCATCAGTGCCACCGTCGAAGCGGACCTCGCCAATCCCGATTCCTTGGAGGTGGAAAATGCCACAATCCACTCGGGTCGGATTCTCGGAAAAAAATGGCGACTCGAGGGGGTGGACACCCATGGACGGTTTGCCGACGGAACCCTTCGTATCCCGAGATTCACCCTGCGGGATCGGAAAGGAACGCTAGAAATTTCGCTGGATTGGTCGGCGAGAGAGGGAACCCTCGAAGCCAGTGTGCTTTCGACCCTCGACCCATCCCAGTTCGTGCGCCTCGTAGAGCACAAAAATGATTTACTTCGCAAACTCACCCTTCCCGCGCCGCCACAATTCGAGGCCCGCGTGGTCATGGCACCCCGCGAGGGCCAACCCGAATGGAGCGTGACGGGAATGCTCGCCGCTCCTGCGATTTCCCTCGGGGACGCCCACTTCCGCGATGCCGGATTCCAATTCGCATGGAAGGATGGCAAATTTTACGCCCGCGATATCCATGTGACCGTCGGACGCGGACGCTTCAACGGACGGCTCTGGATTGCTCCCGATGACTTCCGCCTCGCCGGACGCAACTCGATCACCCCGGATTCCTTGATCAGCCTTTTTGATCCCAAAACCCGCGAGTTCCTTGAAAAAATGGAGTTCGCAGACCTTCCGGATATCACGATTGCCCTCCATGGCACGAAACCCGATTTCGCCAACATGCGGGGCAGCGGACACCTCAAGCTCGGACGCACCGCCATGCGCGGCTCATGGCTCGATAGCGCCGAAGCCGATTTTGAAATCGGCAACCTCTGCGTGACCTATAAGGATTTCCTCATCAAGACCGGCAGCGGACGTGGCACGGGATCCTTTGCCTATGATGTCGGCCTCCAAGAAGCCCGCCTCAACAACATCCGCTCGACCCTCATGCCTGTGGATGTCCTCCTCTGGATTGATCCTAAGATTGCCGACGCGCTCCGGCCCTATCAGTTTCGTGTGCCGCCTTCCGCCGTGGTAGAAGGCAAAGTTCATCTCAAGGATGCCACAAAGAACAACCTCTCGATCAAAGTCGAAACCTCCGAAGGCCTCAATTATGAGCTGCTGGATCGCACGCTGAAATTTGGAAAAACCTCCGCGGTCGTCAACGTCATCGGAACTAAAGTTCATGCCGATGTGCGCCGGGCGTCCCTCATGGGTGGGAATGTCGCCATCAAAGCGCTCGTCTCGATTGATGACAAAGATCCGACGTTTGGCGCCGACGTGAAAATGACCCGCGTGAATTTCGCGCAGCTCACGAAACTCTACTTTGGATACGACGACTCGAAGGGCGTGCTGAGTGCGAACTACAAATTCGACGCCCGCATGAAAGAGGAAAACCTCATGCGCGGCACAGGCAGCATCCGGGTCGAGGACGGGAACGTCTTCGCCATCCCGGTCCTCGGTCCATTTTCCGAAATCCTCACCACGATCCTCCCCGGCGCAGGTTACCAGACCGCCCGGCTCGCCACGGCAGATTTCACTGTCGGTAAGGAAATCATCAGCACCAACAACCTCGTCATCGAAGGCGCGGGATTCAGCATGTTTGGAGCGGGAGATATCCACTTCATGACCAGCCGCCTCAACATGAGCATGCGCATCAACGCCAAAGGCATCCCCGGACTCGTCTTCTACCCGTTCAGCAAACTCCTGGAATATATCTCAACCGGAACCGTCGCCGACCCCGAATGGCGTCCAAAAATGATCCCCCGATTCAGCCCCCAAGCGTCCCCCTCCCCGAAACGTAAAAAGCCCTGAGCGAAGCGTCACGCCGAACCTTTCGTCTTGACGCATTGCCCGTTGTGCGCCGAATAGTGTAGCACTATGATCACAGAAACTCTCTCAGCGCCGCTCCAAGGGCCACGACATTTTCACCATGGAACAGGGTGTGGTGCTCACCGGGCAGATGCCGGATCGTGACGCGGGAGACCAGCGCACCCCATCCGTAATCCTCCGGCGGCGGTAGCTCTTCCTCGGGATCTGCGCATCGCAGAAGGATCATCTCCCGGCCGAATGGAAGCGGACGGTAATGCTGCAAGGCACTGACCCGTGCCCCATACATGGCTTCGTCGGAAATCTGGTCGGCAGGCATTTCGATCCGTTCTTCTGCACCTTGCAACCTCTGCAATGCCTGGCGGGACAGGTAGCCGCCAAGCTGGACAAGCTTTCCGGGCAGGTTTGGCTCTTGGCGCCAAATCCGTCGCAGCCGATCCGCGCGCGTGAAGGTCTGGATGGCTGGGTTGAGCGCATCCATGATGACGAGCCTCTCGACGCGCTCGCCCTCGCTCTCCAACTGCCGTGCCATCTCATACGCCACCACTCCCCCATAGGAATAGCCGCCCAAGAAATATGGCCCGCTGCGCTGCCTCACGCGCAAAGCTTTCAAATACAGCGCGGCAGTTTCTTCGATGGACATCTGAATGACCGGATCGTTCGCATCGCGCACGGGCGCCTCAATGGCCACAAACGGACGGTTTGCGGGAAAATACGGAATCAGACTTTGATAAAACAACACGCCTCCCGCAGCACCATGAACACAGAAAAACACGGGTTGATCTCCGTCGGAACGCAGCGTGGCGAGCACCGGACGGTTCTCCTGCAGAGTCATGTGGTGAGCAGATTCACGATCCAGCAAACTCGCCAGCGAGCGCACGGTTGGTGCGCGGAAAAGCGTCGCTAGCGGGAGTGAAATCCCGAACTCCTGCGACACTCGCGAGAACATCGCCAACGCCAAAAGCGAGTGTCCGCCCAGTTCGAAGAATGGATCGTCGCGCCCCGGTTCGATTCCGCCCAGCAGATCCCGCCAGATTTTTGCAAGCCGCATCTCTGTCGGCGTTTCCGGAGGAGCAGATTTTGAGGACTCCTCAAATTGGGGGTCGGGCAATTTTGACGTGTCAATTTTTCCACTTGAGGTGAGCGGAAAGCGATCCACAAAAACCAGAGCCCCAGGTCGATGGGATGCCGGTAACCGCTCGTCAAGGAACGCCGCAAGTTCCTCGCGCTGCAATCCCTTCTGTCCGCGAATCCATGCCACAAGGATTTTTCCGGCGGCTGAGCGTCCACGTGGTGCCACGCGGCACTCCAGCACGCCCGGATATTTTCCAATAATGGTTTCGACCTCGCCGGGTTCCACACGCACACCCCGGATTTTGATCTGTCGATCTCGACGTCCAAGGAACTCAATGGTTCCATTCTCCAGCCATCGCGCACGGTCCCCGGTCCGATACATCCTTCCGGCTGAAGGAAAAAACGCATCCGAAAACACGGCATCCGTTCGCTGCGGACTATTCAAATACCCAAGCGCCAGCCCAGCGCCGCCGGTGAAGAGTTCACCCGGAATGCCAACGGGTGCAGGAACTCCCCGATCGTTGAGAATCCATACGCTCGTGTTGTTGATCGGACGTCCAATCGGGATCGACTCGCCTTCACAATCCGCCTCGCAAATCGTGTGGCAGGTTGTGAAAGTTGTGTTCTCTGTGGGTCCGTAACCATTGATCAACCGTGTGCCTGGCAGGGCCGCCAGCGCACGTCGCACATGCGGCAACGGCAGCACATCGCCGCCAGCCAGCAGGTTGCGAAGGCCTCGCAAATCTTCCAGATGCTCATCGACCATGGTCTGGAAAAGCCCCGCCGTGAGCCACAGAGTCGTCACTCCATGTTCACGAACCGCGCGCGCAATGCGGTCAAGCGCATAAGCTCCCTGTGTCGGAACAACCAGCTTGGCCCCATGCAGAAGTGCTCCCCAGATCTCAAACGTCGAAGCGTCGAAGGCAAGGGGCGCGGCTTGGAGAAAAACTTCGTCGCTTCCGAATTCCATAAAATCCGTTTCGCAAACCAATCGCAAAATCCCCCGATGCGTGACGATCACTCCTTTGGGATTGCCGGTGGAACCACTGGTGTAGAGCACACAGGCAGCGGAGACGGCGATCTCGGTTGGCTGCTCACCAGTCGCCGTTGCCTCCGCCTTGCGGAAAATTTTCCAGTTTGCCCGTCTTTCTCGACTCGCAACCGGATCGGCCTTCCATGTTCCATCATCAACCGGACATTCCGCATCGTGATCCGCTACAATCGCCCTAAGCCCGACATCCTGGATGAGAAACTGACTTCGTCTCTCGGGGAGGTTGGGGTCCAAAGGCACATAAACTCCTCCCGCGAAAAGAACCCCAAGGATCGCCACAACGGCATCCATTGATCCGCTTGCCACCACCCCAACAGGCGTGCCCTGCGGGAGAGATCCCAGAGCACAAGCCACTTCCTTTGCGGTCTCTATCAGGGTGGCATAGGTCAGCACACGATCATCCTGCACCAACGCCGGATGCTCCGGAAATTTTTTGGCCATCCGCGCAAACAGCACCTCCACGCGCTCATCCGCAGGATAGTCGGATGTCCGTCCGCTCCATGCGCGAATCTGCTCCATTTCGGCGGGCGTCATCAGGGTCAATTCGTCCAAGGGCG
>JBBQRY010000172.1:0-5064 GCA_038214335.1 Chthoniobacterales bacterium | reverse complement strand
GTTTATGCTCAAGGTGCATGTCGGGTATCCGACCCGCGAAGAGGAGCGCTTGATCCTTTATGCCATGTCCACCTCCGCCCCGCGCCTGGATGTGCAACCCGTCGTGACGGCGGAAGAAATCATTCGCGCACGCGGGATCGTCAACGCTATCTACGTGGACGACCGCGTGAAGGACTACATCGTCAGTATCGTCTGGGCCACCCGCGACCCTGCCGCCTCCAAACTCAAGCTCGACGGAATGATCCGATACGGAGCCTCCCCACGCGCCACGATTTTCCTCACTCTTGCAGCCAAGGCGAATGCCTTTATTGCCGGACGCGGATACGTCACCCCGCAAGATGTGAAATCCGTCGGTCTGGATGTCCTCCGCCACCGCATCGGAGTCAGCTACGAAGCCGAAGCCGAATCCGTGACCTCCGAAATGATCGTCGAACAAATCTTCGCCGGACTCCCCGTCCCCTAAAACAACCCGCCCCGGGGCAGAAGCCACCCGACGGAACACTTGCGGGAATAATCCTCCGAGCTTCCCTTGACAGATCCTTGGCTTCTTTACTGAAAACTGAGCACTGAAAACTGAAAACTTCCCACGAAATGGACCGTGATCCCAAAGAGATTCTAAAAAAAATCCGCCGTCTGGAGCTGCGGACCCGCCGCCTCGTGAATGCCGGTTTCGCGGGTCAATACCACAGTGTTTTCAAAGGCCGTGGCATGAATTTCGAGGAAGTGCGCGAATACGCGCCAGGCGACGAGATCCGCTCGATCGACTGGAACGTAACCGCCCGCATGAACACTCCCTATGTAAAAAAATTCACTGAAGAGCGGGAACTGACGGTGATGCTGGTCGTGGATGTGAGCGCGTCGGGCACCTTTGGAAGTGTGGAACTGAGCAAGCGGGAACTTGCGGCAGAGGTCGCATCCATCCTTGCGTTCAGCGCGATCAACAACAACGACAAAGTCGGGCTCCTCCTCTTCAGCGATGAGGTCGAACTCTATATTCCTCCAAAAAAAGGCCGCCTTCACACCCTGCGCCTCATCCGCGAAATGCTTTATTTTCAGCCCAAAGGATGCGGCACCAACCTTGCCGGGGCACTGGATTACCTCAACCGCGTGATCAGCCGCCGGGCTGTGTTTTTCATGATCTCCGACTTCATCGCGCCGGATTTCTCGAAGGCACTCACCGTCTCCAGCCGCCGCCACGACGTGGTGGCCATGCCGGTGAGCGATCCGGGCGAAGCGAACTTGCCGGATGTCGGAATCATCACCCTCGAAGACGCCGAGACGGGCCAGCAGATCGACATCAATACCGGAAGTAAATCGATTCGTCGCGGACTGGCAGACCTCGACGAAGTGCGCCGCAAGGCGCTCGAT
Organism: Chthoniobacterales bacterium; assembly: GCA_038214335.1. Taxonomy (GTDB): domain Bacteria; phylum Verrucomicrobiota; class Verrucomicrobiia; order Chthoniobacterales; family Terrimicrobiaceae; genus QYQL01. Next base: position 3,696 of record JBBQRY010000172.1, on the reverse strand, counting down.
CGCCTGTTCCGCAGCCGTCGGATTGATATTGTCCGGCTCTCCACAACCGAAGATTACCTCCTGCCGCTGCGCGCGTTTTTTGATCAACGCGAACGCCGCCTCGCCGCATGAACCCAGCAGCTCCCGCACCCACTCCCGTTCCGATTCACGACATTGTCGGGCCCATCTGGTTTTTGCCATGGCCTTTATGGATGGTTGTTGTCGCCGTCTTGGGCCTGCTCGTCGTTTTGATTGCTGTCGGGTGGGCACTGCGCACGTGGATGCTGCGCAAAAAACCTCCCACCGCCCGCGAACGTGCTATCGCCGCTCTGGAATCCCTGCGCGGATCGATCTCTGGAGCCGACCCCTACGCATTCGGGATACTGGTCTCGGATGCCATCCGTCGCTATGTGCGCGAACAACACGGACTCGACGCTCCGACCCAAACTTCGCTCGAGTTCCTTGAAGGCATTCGCAGGAATCCGATCCTCACCGACAATGAAAAGGCTGGTCTGTCGGTGCTGCTCGAGCGCACGGATTTGCTGAAATTTGCGCGCGAATCTGCGGGCGAATCGGAATTGATTGGCCTGCTCGAAACCGCCGGGCGTATTGTGCGCGCCGAGGTGCAGCCGGGCCGGGAAAAGGAGGGTGCGCAATGACGCTCTTCGGATTGATCATTGCCTATCCATGGGTGCTGTTGCTCCTGCTTTTGGTGCCAGTCATCGCGTTCCTTCGCGGACGCTTCGGAGGCACGGCGGGCGTCACATTTTCCAGCACGGAATCCCTTGTCCGCCTGGGCATGCGCCGTCGCTCACGGGCGGGGGCTTTCCTTGCCGCGCTTTCTTACATTGCTCTTTCGGCTCTCATCATCGCGATGTCCCGCCCGCAGCTCGGCAGCGAGATCACCAGAGTCCAAGCCAGCGGAGTCGATATCATGCTCCTCCTCGACGTGTCGCGCTCGATGCTGGCGGAGGATTTCAGTATTGGGGCCAGCCGTGCGAATCGGCTCGAGGTGGCGAAAAAAGTGACCGAACAATTCATCCGCAAGCGTCCCAACGACCGCATCGGGATCATTGCTTTTGCCGGACGCCCTTACCTTGTGAGTCCCCTGACCCTTGATCATGATTGGCTCATCCAAAATCTCGACCGTATCCAGATTGGACTCGTCGAAGACGGCACGGCCATCGGGTCCGCGATTGCCTCGGGAGCTAACCGGCTCAAAGACAAGGAAGCCAAGACCAAGCTGATGGTCCTGCTGACGGATGGCGACAATAACGCTGGCAAGGTGATGCCGCTCACCGCAGCCGAAGCCGCCAAGGCTCTCGGCATCCGCATCTACACGATCGGTGCCGGAACCCAAGGCGAGGCGCCGTTCCCGTTCACCGATCCGTTCGGACGCACGGTCTATCGCAACGTGCCCGTCGGGTTCAACGAAAAGACGATCCGCGAAATTGCCGATATCACCAACGGCATTGCCTACCGCGCCACCGACACCCGCTCGCTGGAAAAAATCTTTGGCGAGATCGACAAACTCGAAAAATCCAAAGTCGAGGTCGAAAAGATCGCGAAATACCAAGACCTCTTTCCGTGGTTCCTGATGGTTGGCATCGGAGTCCTCACTTTGGAAATCCTGCTTTCACAGACATTATGGAGACGATTGCCCTGACATTTGGCTCCCCACTTTGTCTATGGGGATTGCTGGCCCTGCCGGTCTTTGCCGGATTGTATATCTGGTCGCACCTGCGCGGACGCGCACTGGTTGGCAAGGTCGTGGCCTCCCGGCTCCGCGACCAGTTGGCGGGCTCGGTGAGCGTTGTCCGCCGTATCCTTCGCGGCACGTTTGTGGTGCTCGCACTCGGACTCACTATCGTCGCACTGGCCCAGCCACGTTACGGATTCACCCAACAAGAAATCAAACAGAAAGGCCGCGACATCATCGTGGCTGTGGATACGTCACGCAGTATGTTGGCGACGGATATCGCGCCGAACCGTCTGACCCGCGCGAAGCTGCTCACGCAGGATCTCATTCGCCTGCTCAAGGGAGATCGCATTGGGTTGGTCGCTTTCGCCGGATCTTCCTTCCTCCAAGCCCCGCTCACTCTCGACTACTCGGCGGTCATCAATGCGCTGGACGAGCTCGACACCACGGTCATTCCCAAGGGCGGAACGAATATCGCCTCAGCCATCGCCACCGCCGAGCAGGCCTTCGGAAAAGCAGAAGGCCAGACCCGTGCTCTCGTGATCCTCACCGATGGCGAAGAACTCGATGCCGATGGTGTCGCCGCTGCCAAGAAGGCGGCAGAGCATGGGGTGCGGATCTTTACGGTCGGAATCGGTTCTCTGGAAGGCTCGCTGATTCCGTTTCGCTCGGAAGATGGCAAGCAGGATTTCGTCCGCGATATCGCGGGGAAACCTGTGCAGACCCGGCTGGATGAGGCGCGCCTGAGCGAAATTGCCAAGGCGACCGGCGGATTTTTTGTGCTGATTGGTCCCGATGCCGCACGTGAGATTTTCCAGCAGGGCATTGAACCGATGGATACTGCGGAGACCGGGATTTTTTCCGCCCGCCAACCCCTTGAGCGGTATCAGTGGCCGCTCGGCTTTGCCATCGGATTCCTCATTCTTTGGCTTCTTATCGGAGAACGCCGCCGCTCCCCGATGCGCCGCATGGCCGCTCTCGTGGCTCTGGTGCTGACTCCCGCCCTCCATGCCTCGCCCACAGGATTGGAAGATTACAAAGCGGGGAACTACGACAAGGCTCGCCAGCTTTTTGAGCAACGCCTCAAAACCTCACCCGAAGCTAGGGCGGTCCAATTCGACGCCGGAGCCTCCGCCTACAAAATGGGCGATTTCGAGCAGGCGATCAGCCACTTCACGGGTGCTCTGCTCTCGGAGGATAAAAAACTACGCGAAGACGCCTCGTATAACCTCGCCAATGCCCTTGTCCGTCGCGGAGAAGCCGCTAAGGAAAATGAGGCCAAAAAGACCGACTGGAAAAATGCCATCGAGCACTACAATGAGGCCCTCAACATGGACGCGAAAAACAAACAGGCCAAAGAAAATCGCGACCTCGTGAAAAAACTCCTCGAAGACCTCGAAAAACAGGAGCAGCAGAAAAAACAGGACGACAAAAAAGATCAGAAAAAAGACGATCAGAAAGACCAGAAGAAGGACGACAAAAAGGACCAAGAAAAGAAGGATAAAAACAAGGACCAGAAGGACGACCAGCAGAAGCAGGATCAGCAGAAAAAAGACGAACAGGACAAGAAAGATCAGCAAGACAAACAGGACCAGAAGGGCGGAAAAGATGATCAGAAGAAGGATGGAAAGCCCGAGGACGAGCAGAAGAAGGACGGGAAAGATTCCCAGGACAAGAAGGACCAGCCCGATCAAAACGGGGAGAAGAAGGACGAGCAGAAAAAGCCTGGCGATCAGCAGAAGGCTAATGCGACGCCCACCCCGACTCCTGGCGAGAAGAAAGAGGGGGACGTGAAGGCTGCGGGAGAGAAGAAGGAAGAAAAGCCGGAAGGCCAGGGCCAGCAGGCTGGTGCGGAGGAGCCGAAGGATGGCGAAATGAGCGCGGCTCAGGCTCGCGCTTTGCTCAAGTCCTTGAATTCCGAGGAAGAAAAAGTGAACCTCATGCAGCAATCCACTTCACAGGAGGTTTTGCGTGACTGGTAAATTTATGAAGCGAATTTTGATATTTCTGGCGTGGAT
>JBBQRY010000171.1:0-5068 GCA_038214335.1 Chthoniobacterales bacterium | reverse complement strand
GCGCCTGAGGTGCGAACTTTACGCAAGAAGGTGGAAAAGATGGCCACCAGCGGGACACCCGATCAATGGCAGCGCGATCTGTCCAAGACTTGGATGGAGGCTGATCCCCAAGAGGCGGGCTATCTCTATTTGGATGGGCATGTGCGCGTTTACCACGGGACGCAGGCCAACCTGCCCCGGCGCTATGTCACGCGCGAAAGTCTCTGTTTGCGAGGCACCACCGATTACTGGGTCAACGATGCGATTGGACGTGCGTTTTTTGTGGTATCCAAAACCGTCAACGACGGCCTGGCCAGCACGCTGCTCGATGAAATCGTGCCCGAACTCATGAAGAGCGTTCCCCTGCAACCCACCGAGGCCGAACTGGCCGCCGATCCCCTTTTGCACCGCTTCGTGGTGATTTTTGACCGGGAGGGCTCGACGCACGAATTGCTCTCCAAACTCTGGAAGCTGCGAATCGCAGGCATGACATACCGCAAAGCGGTCAAGGACGTCTGGCCGGAAAGCGAATTTAGCGAAGCACTTCATTCAGAGGTGCATGAAGGAAAAAACCGCCTTTCACCATCCGCAAACCGGAGCCTGAATGGTCTATGAATTGACCTGATTTTAACAAAACTATGCCGGACAGTCGTTACCGACGAGATCAGGAAGTCTGAAGCTGAAACTCCGTCTCGGAGGAGTAGCGTCGTAAAAGGTGCCAGTGAGTTCCTGTTATGCGGCGCAGAGGAAGAGGGCAGCTAATTTTGACGATTTCGATCTGCCGTCCATTGGGCAGAAAGATGATTCCATTTTCCGGCCCATGAGACTGGGAGGGGGAGCCGGGAAAGTATCCAGAAGACCGGATCGAGGAGGCCGGAAAGCCAGACTTCGTGCGGAGCGGGTCGGGGTCCGGGTAGTGCTCGGGCGGTGAAAAGGCGGGAGCCAAAAAGTGCGAGGTGGGTGAGCCAGCGGACGGGAGAGAGGGGGCGCTGGAGAAGCCAAAAGAACGAGAGTCCGCACCCATGGGTCAGCGGAAGGCCGAGGCTGCCGCCGGGATTGCAGCGCCGGAAGGTCGCAAACGTTCGGTGCTGGTGGAGTGCGAACTCCCGCCATGTCATCCGCGTCGCATCCAGAGGAAGGATCGCGCGGGCGATGGCCACCGATCCCCCGAGGTTCGCGATGCAATGTCCGAGTGCATGATCCTCCGCAAGCTCGTCTCCAAGGATTCGGAATCCGCCCATCCTTTGAACGAAGTTGGCCTTCACCGCCATGCAGGCTCCCGTGAGAAAATCCACACGACTGAACGCGCGGAGCAACGCGACACCCGGCCAGAGCGCAAGCGCGGATGCTGCGGCATCGAGACGGGCGGGCGCATTCGCGCCTCGCGCCAGTGCATAGGGAGCGGATAGCGCGTCCGCTTGGCACGTCTGCCATTCCGAGCGGAAGGCCTGGAGAAACACACGATCGGCCAGGGTGTCACTGTCGAGGATGATCCAGCGTGGATACCGAGCTAGGGATTCCATCTGGACGAGCTTGTTGATCTTCGGGTTTTTGCAGAAGCCTTTGGCGGTCGGGATGCAGAGGACTTCCAACGGCGCAAAGCGCTCCGCCAATTCCTTGCAGAGCGTGAGCTCGGGCTCATCCGTGGTTCCAAACAGGACCTGGTCGCCGGGTTCGAGCGAGGAAAGAAAGGTGAGCAACTTCGTGCGCAATCCCGGTTCTCTGGATTTGATCGGGCGAAAAAATGTGACTGGCTCCAGGGGTTGGCCGGGAATTGGGAGGTCTGGAGCAAGCCAACGCCGCAGCAGAACGGCCGTGAGCACGGAAAAACCGGCACTGAAGACCGCCGCACCCAGAATCGGGATCCAGCGAGGCGAAATTTTGAACACTGGAGATTTGGTTCTACCCGACACTGGGCAGGATGTTTTTGCTGATGCCGCGATCCAGAGAGATTGCCCCGCCGCCAAGGCAGAAGAGGGCGACTCCGGCGGCCCAGAGAATGAGCGGGAGTTCCAAATCACCAAATGAGGGCGAGTGCTTGGCAATATGAAAAATGGCTCCGGACAGAATGATCACGGCTCCGAGGCTGGCCAGGCGCGTGAGGAATCCAAAGAAAAGGGTCGCACAAATGGCAAGTTCAGAAACCATGACGAGCGGGGCAATGACCGCTGGCAGCCCGAGTCCGGTGACCGAAGTCCATGTTTCGATGGTGCTCATCCATCCGGATCCTCCGAACCAGCCAAAGGCTTTCTGGGTCGCATGGTAAAAGAAGACGACGGCCATCGTCATGCGTAAGATGAGGGGTCCGGCATTTCCCGGGGTATAAAAAAAGTGATAGACCGGGTTGTTCGTCACGGAGGATGACCCTACACGGCTTCCTTCCACGCGAAAAGCAAAAGTGTCATCGGGCTGAAAACAATGGGTGTGGCTCCGAAAGTGTCGGGATTTCATTGCGAATGGGAGGTTGGCTGGCGTAGAGTGGACTACGCATGAAGAACATTTTTGTGACGGGTGGAGCGGGATACATCGGCAGCATTTGTGTCGAGCAGCTTTTGAATGAGGGGTTTGAGGTTTCGGTCTTTGACAATCTCACGGAGGGGCACAAGAAGGCGATCGACCCGCGGGCGAGATTTTTTCAGGGCGACCTTGCGGATCGTTCGACCGTGCAACATGCCTTTGAGGCGGCGCGCCCGGATGCCGTGATGCACTTCGCGGCCAACGCCCTCGTTGGTGAGTCGATGCAGAATCCTTCCAAATATTTCCGCAACAACGTGTGTTCGGGAATCAATTTGCTGGATGCCGTCGTCGAGGCCGGGGTGAAGAAGTTCGTGTTTTCTTCGACGTGCGCGACATTCGGAATTCCGGATCGCATGCCGCTCGACGAGTCGCTGCCGCAAAATCCGATCAACCCTTATGGCGAGTCGAAGCTAATGTTTGAGCAGGTGCTGCGCTGGTATGAGGAGATCCATGGGCTTTCGTATGTCGCTCTCCGGTATTTCAATGCGGCTGGGGCTTCCGAGCAATTTGGTGAAGATCACCGGGTGGAAACCCATTTGATTCCCAACGTGCTGAAGGTCGCGCTGGGGCAAAAGGAATGCGTCGAAATCTACGGCACCGACTATCCGACTCCCGATGGCTCTTGCATCCGGGACTACATCCACATTTTGGATCTCGCCCAAGCCCACATCCTGGCGATCAAATCCGACAAAAGTGCCAAATACAATCTCGGCACGGGCGGCGGCACCTCAGTCAAGGAGGTCATCGATACCTGCCGGGAGGTGACTGGTCGGGAGATCAAGGCTGTCGAGAAACCCCGTCGCGCGGGCGATCCGCCGCGTCTCATTGCTGCTTCGGAAAAAATCAAAACCGAGCTGGGCTGGCAGCCTAAGTTTGAAAACATCCGCCCGATTGTCGAAAGTGCATGGGCATGGCACCTGAAATACCCGGACGGTTACGGGGATTGAGCACGGTTTCAAATTCTGAAGCGGTCTGGGACAGCGCCCGACTGGTCGCGGCGGACAAGGCGCATGGGTGGCATCCATTCACTCAAATGCGGGCATGGTGTGGCGATGATCACGAACCGCTGGTTTTGGTCGAAGGCGAGGGAGCGGTGCTGCGTGACAGCAACGGACGCGAATACCTGGATGGAAATTCCTCGATTTGGACCAACCTTCATGGGCATCGGCATCCGCGTCTCACCCAAGCGATCCGCGATCAGCTCGACCGCGTCGCGCATGTCTCGTTTCTCGGCACGACCAACGCCCCTGCAGCAGAGCTGTCCGCAGCACTGGCCGGATTGTTTCCAGCGGGCACTTTGAGTCGGGTCTTTTTCAGCGACGACGGATCGACGGCGGTTGAGGCGGCCATGAAGATGGCCATCCAGTTCTGGCAGGCAGAGGGGAAGCCGGAACGAGCGCGGTTCGTGGCTTTTGACAATGCGTATCATGGAGACACAGCGGGCGCGGCGAGTCTTGGGGGGATTGGCGCGTTTCATGCCCGCTTTGCCGGACATCAATTTCCGGTGGACCACATTGCCGATCCGGCGGATCTCGACCGGCTGGCGACGGGCGAGCTGGCGGCGGTGATCATCGAACCCCTGATCCAGGGAGCAGCCGGGATGCGGGTCTGGCCGCGCGGACTCCTGCGACGACTTCGGGAAAAGTGCGATGAGATCGGCGCGTTTCTAATTCTGGATGAGGTGCTTACGGGGTTCGGACGCACAGGAACCCTCTTTGCCTGCGAACAGGAAGATGTGATTCCGGATTTCCTCTGTCTGGCCAAAGGGCTCACCGGCGGCTACCTGCCGCTCGCCGCAACGCTCACCACCGAGCGTGTCTTCGGGGCGTTTCTTGGGGAGTTCGAGGAGCAGAAAACGTTTTACTACGGCCACAGCTACACCGGAAACGCGCTCGGCTGCGCAGCGGCACTCGCCAACTTGGAAATCTTCCGCGAAGAAAACGTGCTCGCCCGCCTCCAGCCGAAAATTGCCTATTTGACCCGCCTCCTGGACGAATTGCGCGGACACCCTTTCGTTTACGAAATCCGGCAATGCGGGTTTATGGCAGGCATCGAAGTGCGCCGGCCCGACGGAACCGCATTTCCATGGCAGGCTCGCACGGGCGGACGAATTTGCGAAGCCGCACGCGCCTACGGACTCCTCACCCGTCCGGTGCTCGACACCATTGTCCTCATGCCTCCGCTCTGCACGACGACCGAGCAACTCGATCAGGCAGGCAGCGCACTTCGGCTGGCCATCGATGCCGAAATGGCTGGCGGCCTAAGCGGAACCGTTCTGCTGCGCGAGGGCTTCACCAACGAGGAAGAGAGAGCCGGTGAGGAGGATGGGGGAAGGAATGGTTTCGGCGGCGTTGAGGGCGGCGTTGAGGTTGGGGAAGACTTGGGATGGTCGGGAGACGAGAGGGGGGAAGTCGGTGGGGCTGGCGGTGCGCGGGCTGGCGACGGGGACGAAGAAAAATTGGTCAGCGATGTCCGATAGGATGTGGAGCATTTCGCGGGCGTCTTTATCTTTCATGGCTCCGAAGATGATGAGGGGCCGGGAGTTGGGAAATGCGGTGCGCCATGTTTCGAC
>JBBQRY010000170.1:0-5079 GCA_038214335.1 Chthoniobacterales bacterium | reverse complement strand
GGCGGGCAGAGCCGCCAAACGGGTGCGCGATTCCTTCGCGGATCCGGCCTTTGCGGTGAGGCGGGCGACGTCGTCGGATTGCGCCAACCGCTTCACGTATTGCGACGCCAGCTCAAATTCCGCGCGGGCCTGCCGGTGGTGCTCGGTGGCCTCGGCATGGGCGGATTGCGCTTCTGCAAGAACTTTGGCGGCAGCGTTGTCTGAAAGAATCAGCTCTGCAAGCTTGGTCTCGCGAGGACCGAGATCGGCGGTCGATTTCTCGATTTGGACCGTCATGTCCCGGATGGCGAGTTCGCCGGTTTCGATGCGCGTCAGATCGTCCGCTTTCCTCGCAGCCTCGGCGGATTGTTTTTCGAGCACCGGACGCAATTCCGCGACTTGCTGGAGACGTTGCCGGTTTTCAGCAAGGGCCGATGCCAGGGTCGGTTGGGCGGCCTCTGCCTGTTGGAGAGCGCCGGAGGCCTCATCAAAATCCCGAACCGCGCGTTCCAAGGTCGCGCAGGTTTTTTCGGCAAGCTCGCGGGCGAGGGTGGTATCGTGGGCCGACTTGGTCGCCAGGTCCCATTCGCTGCCGGCCTTCGGACCGCGCGTGGTCTCGATCTCGGCAAGCTCATCGGCAATCTGGCCTGCCACAAGCGCATCCAGCGGAGAAAGCAAAAGCGCGGAGGCTCCGGATGCTTGGAGGCGCGGCAGAAGGGCGTCGATGCGCGAGGTGGCGATCGAGGCAGGATCGCTGGCCGCTTCGCCTTGGCGCACCCACAGGTGGTTCCATTGAGACGGCATCGCCCGCCCTCCAGAGACGGCGATGCCACAGAGTTCCAACACTTTGGCCTCGGCGGCGTCGCTGTTCCATGTGGCTCCCCCGGCCTCGGTGAGCAAGGTTGTGCCTTTGGCCTTGCGAAAGCATTTGTGCAACGTGTAGGTGCGGTCGGCCACCTCGAAAACAACGGTCACTTCCGGATTTCCACCCTGCACCGCAAGCATCCCCTCGCGCTCGCGTCCAGAGGTTTTCGAGCGCAAAAAGAGTCCGTTGAAAACTGCCTCGGACATCGTGCTTTTGCCCGATTCATTTTTTCCGCCAATCAGCGTGAGCCTCGGATCGAACGCGACATCCAGCGTCCGATGAATCCGGTAGTTTTCAAGATGGAGAGAGAGAAGTTTCATCCAATGGATCCGCGTTCGCGAATCCCGACAATTTCCGCGAATCTCCGAAATTAGGAAAGCAGGGAATTTGACAACTTTTAACCTAGAAAAAGAAGTTTAACCACGGATTACACGGATAGCACTGATATGGAGGGATTTGAAACACAATCCCTATTCACCCGCAAGGTGAATCGCAAAGCGCAACAAGATTGTCATAACCGCCTCTATCCGTGCCGACAGAACGGCGGTGATCATGCGGGCGGTTCCTTTACTCAGATAGGGCTTTGCGGAGGACATCGAGATTATTTTGCATGGCGACGAGGTAGGCATCGCGGGCGGCGGAGGGTTCCCGCGGACCCGTGACAACAGGATTGAGGGTGCGATTGGGTTAGAACGTGATGGACGCGCGACCGCCGATGATGAGGGCATTGTTGAGGCTGTTGCTTCCGCCGGGGTTGATAATGTATTGGAGATCGGGCTGGATCACGAGGCACGGAGTGATCGCGGCCTGGTAGGTGAACTCGATAACCATCTCGGCGCCTACCGGTGAAGCGCCCTCGTCCCTGAGGGAGTTCCGCGCGCCATTGGTCAACTGCGCATAGCCGAGTCCGATCCCGATCGTGTCGTTGTCACGCGTCGGGATGAGGCCTTTGTAGCTGATCCCGGTATCGAAATAAAAACCGATGAAATTGCGGTCGGAGGGCGTGAATGCGGCGCGCCCGAACCATCCGAACCCTTGGTCGGATTTCTCCATTTTCACCGAATCCTTGAAGCTCTTGCCGCCCTTCCCGTCCGGCACGGATTTTCCGTCCTTCGTCAGGCCGGAGGCCGAGGGCTCGCCGGGCTCACGATAGAGCATCTGGTCGAGAACGAGGTATAATCCGGAATTTCCGGAGTTCGTCGTTTCCGCCAGCGCATCGGCGCTTTGGCCGGTCTGAAACCACACGCCGGATTTCAACTGCCCCGGCAGCCCGATCTCCTCCTCGCGCTGGTTCCAGCGAAATTGAGCCTCGTTTAGAAACGTGTAGCCGGTTTCCGCGTCCAGCCGCCAACGGAAGCCGTGGCGGTTGACGTTCTGCGCGAAAACATTGCCTTGAAAGACCGCACTCTGGATGGTGAACCAATCGACCGGGTTCAATGCCAGCCTCGCTCCGAGCGTCCCCATCGGATATCCGGGACCGCCTTCCGGGATATTCATGCAGGCAACGGCCGGCCACCCAAACGTGCCGTTAATGAACAGCCCGGCGTAATCCGAAATCAGGAATTCCGAATCCGCAGAAAGCTGGCCGAAACGCAGCGAGATTTTGTCGTCGAACAGGTTCTGCTGGAACCAAAGCTCGAACATCCGCAGCGTGTTGAATCCCGCGATGTTCGAGATCGTGAGGAAATTCCCGGCAAGGTCCTCGCTGGCATCCCGCCCGCTCAGCCACAGCCAGGTCGTGCTCATGCTGGCCCCCTGCCAGCCAACCGCCTTGTCGAGGTCCAGGCGCGCCCCAAAATCCAGAAGCCCGGTGTAAACGGTTCCGGTCTTGAGTCCGCCAGTCGTATTCCCCCACGCCTCCGCCGTGTAACCGCCGAAAATCTCAAGCCCCCTCTCGGCGAACAACGGACGTTGCCCAACCCAGTCTCCGGTGACCTGATTCCGCTCCAGGATTGGAAAGGCCGCCATTCCGTCCGCCTGTTCCGACCGGCTCGCAACCAACGGAAGACATGTGGCCGCCAAGAAGAAAGCGGTTCGCTGAAGCATTAAGGTTCTTTTTTTCATAGATGAGAAGAGATTATCATTTGGGCGTTAATGATAGTCAAGTATCATATAACAAGATTTTAAAACGCTCGGTCAGGACGGGGCGCGTCTCGGATAGCCCCGAATAGTGCATTAAAGGCAATGCCGTTCGGGAATTCCGGAACATCGACCAGTCCCGAAGGGATATCGGACCTTAGCCGGGGGTGACAACCACCGGGATTTTTCCCCCGCACGACCCCGCCCCGGCAGGGGCGGCGGAAGATTTGCGACATCATGACAGCAGTGAGTGATCCGGCGCCCCTGCCGGGGCGGGTCGCGTTTGTTCGGGTTCCGGTGGTTCCGCTTTGCTCCACCACCGGCTATGTTCCTTCATGCCTCCGGCATTAAAGCCAAGAGTGACGTGAGCGACTGGGAATCTCCACAGAAACTACGCACCCGTTTCTGTCGAGTGCTTCTGATCACTTCCACGGACTGCCGCCTGTATCGCCAGCGTGATTGGCAACCGTAGGCCCGTGCGTGCCATTAAAGCAGCGTCACCCAGAATCGCGTTGGGTGCGCCTGAAGCGACGACGCGCCCGTGCTGCAGCACCGCCACTTCGCTAGCCCAACGGTGGGCAAAGTCGATGTCATGCGTCGTAAATACGATCGCGATCCCACTTGCGTGCAGGCGCTCGAGTTGACCCGCGAGCGCATCGACACCGCGAGGATCGAGTCCCGCCGTGGGTTCGTCCAGCACGAGCAGCTCTGGTCGCATCGCAAGGGCACCGGCAATGGCGGCGCGTTTACGCTGGCCGTGACTGAGCTGGTGTGGCGGCAGTTCGGCGATCTCATTCAGCTGCATCGCGGCCAACGATTCCTCCACGCGAGCAGCCGTCTCGGCTTCGCTGAGCCCGAGATTGAGCGGTCCAAAAGAAATATCCTCACGAATCGTGCCGGCAAAGAGTTGATCGTCGGACTCCTGCAGGACGAGGGCCAGGCGTTGGCGCAAATCAGCCAATCCATGCCGCGAGTAGTCGAAGGGTTTGCCCGCATACAGAAGATTCCCTGTTGCCGGACGCAGCGTGCCGTTGAGATGCCAGAGCAGCGTGGACTTGCCCGCGCCATTGGCACCCAGAATTGCTAGCCGTGCGCGCCGCGCGATGGCAAGGCAAACGCCAGCTAGCGCTGGTGGGCGCTGGCCGCCGGCCATACGGAGGGTTGGCGCATAGGCGTAATGAACATCACGCAGTTCGAGTAACGGTGTCATGGGAACGGAACGGAAGGTGTCGCGAGCAAGGCGGCGATCCCGATAAATATCGGGACCGCCAGGGCGAGCAGCAGATGCCGGAGACGGGTGGACGAGGGAGGGAGCAGAACGACGAGACGACCGGTGTAGTTGCGAGCGGCCAGACCACGCTCCATGCGTTGTGAGTGGTTGATGGCGCGCACGAAAAGCGCACATGCGGCCAGACCACCGGAATGGAAAGCGCGGCTTGGGGTGCGATAGCCGAGCCGGTTGCGTTGTGCGCGCAGAATGGCAGTCAGTCCGTCATTCAGAAGGAAAAGGGTTCGGTAGGTGAGCAGAATCAGGTCGAGTAGCGTCTCCGGTACACGCATACGCCGCAGCAATGCGAGCCAACGCGGCATGGGTACGGTGAAAGAAAACAGCATTGTGACCGAAATGGCCGCCAGTGCCCGCAGTCCGGTCGCCAATGCGGTTTGCGCTCCCAGAGGGCTGTAGGTGACATGCCAGCCCCCTGTCCAGCCGAGTGAAAAGCACAGCCCGATCGCGCTGGTCACCAAAAACCCAGCCGGCAGCACCAGCGACCGCAGGTAAGATCGCGCCGATACACCCCCGCCCGCCAACACGGCAGCGAGCGAAACGGCGACGACCAGCGGCGCTCCCGGCCACGGCGGCACCAGCATGGCGCAGAGCATGAGTCCGCTGCAAAAGACCGCTACGGCCTCGCTGTGATTGCGCCAGCGGTTGGTGCAGGCACAACTATCAATGCTTCGCAGCATGGCCAGCGTTTGCAGTGCTGCTGCGTCCACGATAAAACCCGAGGCAGAACGCAACCGCACCTGCGCCGATTGCCGCTTGCAGGCCAAAGAGCAAGCTTTCGATTTCGCCGCTGGGCGGCTCCCACAGGGGGGTGAACCACGGTTCGTAGTCGGGACGGATTTCGGTCACAATGCTGTTTTCTTTCACCGTA
>JBBQRY010000169.1:0-5084 GCA_038214335.1 Chthoniobacterales bacterium | reverse complement strand
GACCCTTTGGCTGCGCTGGACCCACTACCGTTTGCATTCGACAACGGATGCCGAATAGGACATCTTTTGTCCCATGTCCAGAACCTCTATTCCTATCCGGAATCCTCGCATCAAAGAGCGCCTGCGGGCCCAACACACGCGCGCAACACGTCCACCCTACGCGCGCATGGTGCAGATTCATGATCTGATTGCCGCCGGCAAGCATCCGAATTGCACCACGCTGGCGGACCGGTTCGAGGTCTCCTACAAGACCGTGCAGCGGGATATCGATTTCATGCGCGACCAAATGTTGTTGCCGATTGATTACAGTTCCGCGGCGCATGGGTTTCTTTACTCGAAGCCGGTCGCCTCGTTCCCGTTGGTGACGGTCTCGCAGGGGGAAATCGTGGCCCTGCTTGTGGCGCAAAAGGCGATCGAGCAGTATCGCGGGACCATTTTTGAAAAGCCGCTGCAGACGGCGTTTGAGAAAATTACGGAGTCGATGCAGGACGAGGTATCGGTTTCCATGAGTGCTCTTGGGAATGCGTTCTCGTTCCGTCCCATGGGCGCCGCCGGGCAAGAAATGGGGATTTTTTCGACGCTGGCGGAATGCGTGCTCAACAACCGGACGATGGAATTCGATTATCATGCGCTCAACAAGCCGAAAGCTGAGCGCCGCCGTGTCGAGCCCTACCACCTCGGCTGCATGAACAACCAGTGGTATCTCATCGGCCATGACCTCGTGCGCCGGAAGCTTCGCACGTTTGCTCTCACTCGGCTCAGCCGCCCCAAAGCCCTCAAGAAAACCTTCCGGCGTCCCGAGGATTTTTCCCTCAACAAAATGCTCAAGGATAGTTTCAGCGCCTTTGAGAGCGGCAAGACCTCAACGGTGAAGATCCGGTTGGATGATTTTGCGGCACGGCTGGCATCGGAGCGAATTTGGCACTCATCCCAGACCATGAAACCGATCTCTGGAGGCGGCGCGATTCTGACCCTCAAAGTCGGCATTGCGCCCGATCTCGAGAATTGGATTTTGGGCTGGGGCAGCCATGCTCTTGTGTTGGAACCGGTCGAACTGCGGGAGCAAATTGCGTCCATCGCCCGCCGCATGGCGCTTCAATACACATGAACCCGCTGCGCCGCCTGCGACGGGAATTGCCGACCCGCTCCGCCTCCGCTGTGGTCGAGGTGATCAAGCGCAGCAACGGGCTGCCGGTGGCCGAGATCGCCGCGCGGCTGCGCCTCAGCTACATGGGTGTCAAAAACCACTGCGTCACGCTGGAAAAAAGCGGCCACCTTGTCTCGCGCAATCAGCACCAGGCAGCCGGACGTCCCCAGTGCATTTATCGGCTCACGGCCAAAGGCCAGCACCTGTTTCCCACCGTCGATCACGGCATGGCGATTTCCTTGCTCCATGAAGCTCGCAAGCTCTTCGGGACGTCCGCTGCAGAGAAATTGCTCTTCCTCCATTCTCAAAGTGAACTGGCAGACTTCACGGCAAAGCTTGCCGCTTTGACTGATCCTTCCGAACGTCTGGCCCGGTTAGCCGCCTTGCGCGATGAGGCAGGTCACATGGCCGGGGTCGAGGACGGCTGCCTCGTCGAATCCCACTGTCCGCACGAAGCCCTCCACGAAGCTTTCCCCTCCACGATCTCCCTCGAAGAATCGCTCATTTCCAAACTGTTAAAATACCCCGTCAAGCGCCTCCGGGAGTCCCACGACGCGCATTACCAAATCCGCTTTGCTCCGCTGTTTGCCTCAGAATCACGCGGCGAAAAGCAGGGTGTGGAGTTCGGATCGGAGGGCGGCGCGGTCGGCGTCGGCATGGGCGGGCGGCAGGAACCGTCGGTCCGAGCAGGCGAGCACGGCGGCAATTTCTTGAAGGCGTAGGAGGCCGGGATCGAGCGGATCGATGAAGCTGCGGATCGCGCTGGCGATGTCGTCGCGCCCAGGGACCGGTTCGCCGCGCAGTTCGGAAGCTTGTTGAGCGCGGACAAGGATGGCCTCGGCGTCACTTCCGGTGATGGGATGTCCGGCGAAGGCCAGCGCGGCGGTCGCTAGTTCCTCTTCGCCGAGCGGAATCTTGCGCACCTTCGCAATCACCTGGAAGAGCGCGCGGGTCTCGTCGTCGTTCTGGGAAGGAAAGAGCGGGATGCAGAGTCCGAACCGGCCCTGACGTTTCATGTCGATGGCAAGGAGATCCGGGCGCGAAGTCATGGCGATCCAGATTTCGCGCCCGCGCATCCGGTCGTCGCCGATGTGGGCCGCGAGCGTGGCAAAGATCCGATTGCCGATTCCGCTGTCGGAGTTGGATCCCTCGCGCGAATTCCCGAGCACGGCATCCGCTTCATCAATGACCACAATCACAGGCCCGAGCGCCTTGATGGTCATGAGGATTTTGGAGAGCTGCTTTTCCGTTTCGCCGACCCACTGGGAGCGGAAATTTCCGAGCTCCAACATCGGCATGCCGCAATCGCTGGCAAAACAATCCACAAGGTAGCTCTTGCCCACCCCAATCCGGCCCGGCAGGAGAATCCCCTTTTCGAGCACATGCGTCTTTCCGTCGCGCACCAGCTTGGCGATCTCACGCAACTTCTCTTTGGCAGCCGTGTGGTTGGCGACGGAGTCCAGGTTTTTGCGGGGATCCGCTTCCTTGAATGTGACAAGACCCTGACAGAATTCCTCGATGAGACGCTTTTTGCCATGGGCAATAAAGCCTGGATCAAACGCCACCTTCGATTCGAAGGCGCGGGCGATCAGGTGCTGCAGGCGGCGCAGGTTCAGTCCCGCCGTGCGCCGTGCGATCTCCGCAGGAACCATCCCACACCACTTTTCGGTATCCTGACCGTCGAGCATTTCCCGCACGGAATGGGATTCCAGAAACTGAACACGCTCGGCCTCCTCCGGCATATCCAACCGGATTTGAGCCACATACGGGTTGTTGGTGAGGGTCTCGCTCAGGTTTGCCGTCGTCTCTGTCAGCAGGAAAATCCCCGCGTCCTGGCGCGTGTGGCTGGCTGCGAACTTCAGCAGCGCAACCTCCGACATCCGCTCGCTGTCGCTCAGCGCATTCGAGGGTCCGGGAATAATTTTTTCAGAAAAATCGATCACCAGCGTTGTGCCGCGTGCGGCATCCGCTTCCCCTTCTTCACGCTGCGCGGCGGAATAAGCGCGCACCAATTTGAGTGCTTCGACAAACCGCATGGGAAGCACCGGCTGGATTCCCGCCGCCACCGCATACACCTCCAGCCATTTCAAAAACTCCGCTTGCATGGCCATGGACCCAAAGGTCAATCCATCGGCAATGTCGAAAAACAGAAGCATCCGCCGCCGTGGAAACATCCGCCGCGCCAGAAGCGACTTCAAGTTGACGAAGTCCGTTCCGCCATCGGCCTCACCCACCGGAAAAAGATCGAAGATGTTCCCATGCAGGATAAAAACCCCATGCGTGGAAGCATTCCACGACTGTGCCAGCTCAGTGATCCATGCGGGAGACGTCATTGGGAACAAGCTTTCCGTTTTCAGCCCGCAAAGGAAAGTGAAAAGGAAATGGAAGGCCGGTAAAATCGGCGAGGGAATGACTCACGCGGAGACGCGGAGAACGCGGAGGAGGAAGAAAAAATGAATTACAGCAAGCAAGTCCTCAC
Source organism: Chthoniobacterales bacterium (assembly GCA_038214335.1). Taxonomy (GTDB): domain Bacteria; phylum Verrucomicrobiota; class Verrucomicrobiia; order Chthoniobacterales; family Terrimicrobiaceae; genus QYQL01. The sequence goes on along the minus strand of JBBQRY010000169.1, from coordinate 1,458 downwards.
CTATCTCCGCCTGATGAATCTCCCCGTCGGACGGCTCATCAACTTCGGAGCCGCGACACTTAAAGAAGGGCTCCACTGCATCGTCAACGAACTCACCGCCTCCGGGTGAACCAATGAGCCTCATATTCGCTCAGTCTGGAAAACGGTCGGGGATGAAAGCAGCTCCAGAAATCTTCTCGCCCGAAGGCGGATGGGCGGCTAAAAATCACGGGGTTCACATGGCCACAAAATCGAAAACCTCCCCGGACTCGTCTGCCAAGGTAGAAGTAGGAATGCAGAATGAAGTCGACATTCACCTCGCTACGCGCCGCAGGGCATACCTGAGGAGGCGCGGACAACTATTCGGAATTATCGAATAGTTCGATTTGAAAGGAGCACCCCATGAGCAAAGACAAACCCACTTCCGGCGGTCGCGCCAAAAAGAACACCGAAGTCTCGCTGGTTCGCTCTTCGGCGGCGGAATACCTGACCTTTTTGGCGGCCAGTGGTTCTGGCGGCGTGGAAGCGGTTTACGCCGATGAAAATGTTTGGCTCAGCCAGAAAATGATGGGGCAGCTCTATGACGTAAATGTCCGGACCATCAACTACCACCTCAAGAAGATATTCGCGGACAACGAGTTGCAGGAGGATTCAGTTATCCGAGATTTTCGGATAACTGCCACCGATGGCAAAACCTACGACACCCAGCACTACAACCTCTTCGCCATCATCGCCGTGGGCTACAAGGTGAACTCGGAACGCGCCGTCCAGTTCCGAAAATGGGCCACCGGCATCATCGAATCCTTCACCATCAAAGGCTTTGCGATGGATGACGAGCGGCTGAAAAACGACGGCTCCATCCTCGGCAAAAAGTATTTCGAGGAACAGCTCCAGCGCATCAGGGAAATCCGCCTGAGCGAGCGCAAGTTCTACCAGAAAATCACCGACATCTACGCCACCTCGCTGGATTACGACCCTTCCGCAACGGCAACGAAGCGTTTCTTTGCAGCAGTTCAAAACAAGATGCACTACGCGGTGCACGGCCAAACGGCGGCTGAACTGATCGTGGATCGAGCGCACCACGAAAAACAAAACATGGGCCTCACGAGTTGGGAAGGTGCCCCCACAGGAAAAATCCATCGCTACGACGTCGCCATCGCCAAGAACTACCTCGCGGATTCCGAGCTGGAGCAAATGCAGCGCATCGTCTCCGCCTACCTCGACATGGCCGAAATGCAGGCGATGCGAAAAATCCCGATGACGATGGAAGACTGGGAGAAGCGCTTGAGCGGATTCCTTCAGCTCTGGGATCGCGAGATTCTTCAGGACGCGGGCAAAGTGTCTGCGGAATTGGCAAAAGCCCACGCCGAGAGTGAGTTTGAGAAATACCGCATCGTGCAGGACCGGCTGTTCGAGTCGGACTTCGACAAGATGATCAAGGAACTACCCGAGAAGGGCGACCTACCATGAGCCTCAACG
>JBBQRY010000168.1:0-5117 GCA_038214335.1 Chthoniobacterales bacterium | reverse complement strand
GAATGCGCTCTTGAGCCGGTTGGCCTCGTCGAGCTGGTGCTTCTGCATTTCCAGTTCGGTGTTCTGCTCGGTCAGTTCTCCGGCCTGCGCTGCCAGTTCTTTCTTCTGGGCCTCCAGCTCATGGTTCTGGTGTTCGAGCCGCTGGGACAGCTCCCGGAGCTTCTGGAATGACAGCACGCCGTTGATCCGGGCGGTCAGCGTGCTCCAGACCTCGTCCACCAGCCGGATGGCCGACTCGGGATATCCCCGCACGCTCGCCAGGGACACCATCATGACCACATTGTGGCCCGAAAGGACGGGGATGGTGATGATCTCGCGGGGTTGGAAATCCCCGCTCACCGTGGTGAGGGTGAATCGGGAATCCTCCGGGATGTCCGTAACGCGCTGGATTTGCCGCGTGGCCAGCGCCGGGCCGAACTCGCCCTCGCGCCCAATCGCGGAAAATGTGCCGCGGGCACCGGCACCCAGGCCGATGGATTCGCAGAGTTCGAAATCCGTTTCCCGCTCGTTCAGCAGGTAGACCGCCCCGACTTCCGAGCCAGTGTGTTCGATCAACTCTTGGAGCAAAGCCTGACAGAACGAATGCAGATCCTCTTCCCGGAGCATGACGGAGGAGATTCGCGAGGCGTTTTCCCTGATCGTCAATTCGGTCTGCAAGGTCCCTGCCATCTGGTTGAACACGGCGGCGACTGTTCCGAATTCGTTGGAAGATTCATAGCGAATGCGGCTGTCCAATTTGCCCTTCCGGTATTCCCACATCGACACGGTCATCTCCCGCAGCGGATCTCTGATCCCTCGCAGCAGGAGAAAACCAATCCCCAAGGACAGCAGGAGGATGCTGGTGACGACAACGACAAGCTGCAGATTCAGAAAGTCCTTGAGCTTGGTGGCGTCCACAAAAAACTTTTCGGCCCGGCTCTTGGTAAACCTGCTGATGTGCCCGATCTCGCCCAGCAACTTATCCACATGGGAGTCGCCGACTCCGCCAGTCCTCGTCCGACTGATGGCTTCGGCGGTCCTCCCCTCCAGCAGCAGTCGGCGGGTCTCTTCGCGGATGGATTTCCACTGCACGAAAAGTTGGTGGACATCGTCCACGTCGCTCAGCGGACCCAGATAGCGGTCAAACAAAATATCAAACTGCTGGTGGGCATCGGCCTCGGCGGTGTCAATGCTCTGGAGGATCACCTCGCGCTCCGGCTCGCCCCCGGCCAGAATGAGATCTTTCATCCCACGGGACATGGACAGGACGTGCGCCTTGATTTCGCCGATGGCCCGGTGGACCTGAAGCGGGTGGTCGTAGATCCCCTCGGTCTCCTCCCACATGCGGTTCGACTGCCGCCAGGACAGCACACCGAGCAATACCACGAGCACCAGGATGACGCCCAAGCCGACCCGTAATTGCATGCCGATCTGCAGATTTTTCAGTCTGATCATGATTTTATTTTAACCACGGATAACACGGATTTCACGGATAAAACAGAGGCTCGTCCAAAGGGGGGCGCATCTCCGAAAAGTGCAAACAGGGAGAACAGGCGTCTCGCCTGTTTGGAGACTGGCTATTGTCTGCGAAGTCTTCACTCCCCACAGGCGCGACGCCTATGCTCCCTGACCTTCCATTATTCGGGCGCTCATCCGTCCAGGCTTGCTTGCGTATTTTTTCTATCCGTGTCATTCGTGAAATCCGTGGTTAAAATTTTCGTTCGATTTTTGAAACACTGCCGCTGGGGGGGCCACAGCGCGAAAGCCGTCGGCCTGATCGACAATAGCCCGCTCCGCTTCGCCGGTCACGAGATATCCGTGTGGCGACAGGCCGTGCCGCACTTTCTTCAGGATGAATTGCTGCACCCCGGGCCGGTAATAAAACAATAGGTTGCTGCAAAGGATGAGATCAAAATCCCCGAAGACTCCCGCCGACGGACTGGAAGACTGCTCGTCGAGGAGATCATAAAAGGAAAAATCCACGTGAGCCTGGAGCCGGGGAGCGACGACGTAGGATTCTCCTTTGCATGAAAAATAGTCGCGAAGATGCCCGGTGCGTATGTTCCTCACCGCGGCCGCGTCGTATAAGCCCTGGCGCGCTGCGGCAAGTTCAGCTTCGGAAATGTCGGTGGCGATAATCCGGAACGGAAGCGAGCGGTTACGCATGGCGAGCAGTTCGTCGAGCAGGATCGCAACCGACCAGGCCTCCTGTCCGCCAGCGCAGCCCGCCGACCAGATGCGGATTTCTGCCCGTCCAGATTTTTCCCGGGCTTCCACAAGTCCCGGCAGGACGAGCTGCTCAAGCAGGGCAAAGGTGAGCGGGTTGCGGAAAAACTCGCTGTAGCCGATCCTCAGCGACTGGAAAAAATCCTCCGCCTCGGCAGGGTCGTCGGCCAGCCGGTCGAGATACGCCGCAGCGGTCCCGCTGTCGCTAGCGGTCATTCTTTTCCTGAGCATTTTCGCCAGGAATCCTTCGTCGTAGCCGGAAAGATCGCGCCCATGGGTCCCGCGAATCATCATGATGATGTGAGCCAAATCTGTATTTTTCATGGGATTTTCCAGGACGGTCGGATCTCAACGCCACCCCCATTTCGTATTCCAAATTCCTACAGTAGGCTGGCAAGAATGCTGCTCGTCGGCAAGGGGAATCACGTCTCTTTTAGGGCGCATCTCCGAAAAGTGCAAACAGGGAGAACAGGCGTCTCGCCTGTTTGGAGACTGGCTATTGTCTGCGGAGTCTCCACTCCCCACAGGCGGGACGCCTATGCTCCCTGACCTTCCATCGCCGATTGCACTTTTCAGAGATGCGCCCCTCTTTTATGCGCGCGAAAAGTTTTGTTGACGTGGAATATAGCGGTGCTTTAATAAAGCCATGATTCAATCTTTCGCGTGCAAGGAGACGGCCAGGATCTTTGCGGGCGAAAGGTTCGGGAAGCTGGCGGCGGATATGCAGTCGGCGGCGAGGCGCAAGCTCAAGTCGCTGGATGCCGCTTCTTCCCTCAACGATTTGCGGGTGCCGCCGGGGAACCGCCTGGAGGCTTTGCGAGGCGGAGGGACGGAACGACACTCGATACGGATCAACCAACAATGGCGTGTCTGCTTCCGATGGACTCCAGAGGGTCCAGCGGAGGCGGAAATTTGCGATTACCACTGAATTATGAAAACAACGAAACTTCCCACTGTTCACCCCGGCGATGTACTCCGGGAGGACTTCATGCGCCCGCTCGATCTCTCGGCTTATGCCGTGGCCAAGGGCCTCGGGGTGGCCCCCATCACGGTGAGTCTCCTCATCCGCGGCAAGCGCCGCGTCTCGCCGGAAATGGCGCTGCGTCTTTCCCACTGGTCGGGCACCTCGGCAGAGTTCTGGATGAATCTCCAGGCCCAGTGCGACAGCGAGACGGCGGAGCGCTCCTCTCTGGCCCGCATCCGTCGCGAGGTCACCCCGCTTGCCATCCTCCCCCACGGGCTTGTCACCGCTTGATCCCCTCCGCAAGCCCCCCCGAACTTCATCCGCAAAGTGAATCGCAAAGCGCAACAAGATTATCATAACCCTAAATACCGCAGAAGAATTAACCACGGATTACACAGATAACACGGATAGAGGAGTTATGATAATCTGTCTGCGCTTTGTGATTCACCTTGCGGGTGAATAGGACTTGTGCTCCAATTCCTTCCATATCAGTGTAATCCGTGGTTAAAAATCCTTGAACCCGTCTTCGAGAGGGATTTCGGTTTTGAGATCTTTTTTCTTCGAGGAGCCGAGTGCGGGGCGTGAGCCGGTGAGGGCGGCGTGCGGGGCGTGGGTGGTGGTCGGCGCTTTGGCGCGTGAGGTCTCGCGCGGGGCGCGGTAGGTGCGGGTTTGCAAGACCTCGCGGCGAGCAACAGCGCCGCTTGTGTGGGACGATCCAGAGACGAGAGTTTGCAGTTCGCCGACAATCTCGCGCAAGGTGGCGGCCTGGGCGGTGAGCTCCTCCGAGGCACTGGCGCTTTCCTCCGCTGCAGCCGCGTTGTTTTGGGTGACCTTGTCCATCTGGGCGGCGGCGGTGTTCACTTGGTCGAGCCCCTGGCTTTGCTCGCGCGAGGCCGTGGCAATTTCCGCGATGAGTTCGTCCACTTGGCGGGCCTTGGTCACAATCTGGCCGAGGCTTTCGGTAACTTTGCCGCTGATCGTGACCCCGTTTGCGCTCTTGGCGATGCTGTCCTCGATTTTATCGGCGGTTTCCTTCGCGGCCTGGGCACTGCGTTGTGCCAGGTTGCGGACTTCGTCGGCCACGACCGCGAAGCCCATGCCTGCTTCGCCCGCCCGGGCGGCTTCGACCGCCGCGTTCAGTGCCAGGATGTTGGTCTGGAACGCGATCTCGTCAATTGTCTTGATGATTTTGGAGATGTTGCTGCTCGAGGACTGGATGTCGGCCATCGCGCGGTTCATTTCGTCCATGTTGGAAGATCCGAGTTCGGCGGCCTTGCGGGTTTCAGTCGAGAGATCCTTCGCGTTGAGGGCGTTTTCGGCATTGCGCTTGGTCATGCCGGCGATTTCCTCGAGCGAGGCGCTGGTCTCCTGAAGCGAGGCGGCCTGCTCGCTGGCACCCTCGGCCAGGGATTGGCTGGTCGAGGAGATCTGCCCCGAGGCCGAGGCCACCTCGTCCGAGCCTTCGCTGAGCGAAGCGGCAAAGTGGAGGATCGGGTGCGCAATCGATCGTGCAATGAGCGTCCAGCCGAAGATCGCGACGAATACGGCCAGGCCAAAGATGCCCGTCAGGATCCAAATGAGCCGGATGTTTGCGGAATCGATGGCGATTTTTGATGCCAGGAACTCGTCCTCGTAGGATCCTGCGGCGACGATCCAATCCCGACTGGGCAGATACTTGAACTGGACGAGCTTTTTGCGTGCGACAGGATCAGAGGGATTTTTCCACGGATACGAATCGGTTGCGATCTCGCCCGGCTTGATTGCCAGGGCTTTTTTAATGATGTCCTGAATGAAGAGCCGACCGTTCGAGTCCTTAGCGTCCCAGATGATTTCCCCGTTTCTTTTGCCGCCTTGGGAAACGATATATTTGCCCTTAGAATCGATGACATAAATGTAGCCGGTTTTTCCGACGATGACGCTGTTTGGCAGATTTACGAGAGTCCGGGAT
>JBBQRY010000167.1:0-5131 GCA_038214335.1 Chthoniobacterales bacterium | reverse complement strand
ATTGCCCCAGAGGACATCGCGGATGACACCCCGCTCTTCAGTCCGGAGGGGCTCGCGCTCGACTCGATTGATGCCTTGGAACTCGCTGTCGCGATTGAAAAAACCTTCGGAATTGCCACTCCCAGCGCCGAAGTCGCGCGCTCCGCATTTGTCAACGTGCAGACGATCGCGGACTACATCAAAAGCCACGACCAAGCCGGGTGAGGATGGGCGGGATGAAAAGCCGCCGGCCTAGATATTGATGACCATCAGGCTGCCTTGGCTGATCGCGTTGGCTTCCTCTTCGGTGATCCAGCGTTCGGCGTATTCAGGACCCCAGGAATCTGAGACGGCGATTTCTCCGGTCTTTTCATTGTAGCCGATGATCATGCACATGTGCCCGTCTTCCGGGTTGGTGTTGATTTTTTTTGCACCTTTACGAGCAGATTCGAGGTGTTTTCTCCATGATACGGGATCCGTCATATCCGCGCGCTCTTTGATCCGTTGATTCAGTGCCGCGTTGACCTCATCCATGGAATACATCGTCCACATGATCGGGAGTCCGCGGTTGATGGACTTGGAAATGGTGGAGGTGGAAATCCTTGCTTTTTGGGGATCAAGCCGACGTCCGCTGCTGATGACAGCTTCGCGGACTCCCGCGATAATTTCGTCCACAGAGGTTCCTCCGCCCGCTCCTGTATTGCCCGCCATCGCAAGCACATACATATCGGCAGGGATCGCCATGTAGCGCATCACACGTTCCCATGTGGCTGGCACGCAATAGCCTTTTGGTCCCTGATTCACCATCGGGATGTCCTTCAGGATCACGTCCCCGTTCGGTCGTCGCTCGATACGCGACTCCAAGCGGACGCGAAGCTCGGCATCGGGCAAACGGGATTTTCCACGGGCATCGGCAACCTCGAGAGGCAAGATCCGCACGGCCACATATTCGCCGGGGGGTGCCGCAAGCAGGATCGCGTGCCCATTCCAATCCCAACGCTCAGTGGACTCCCGGGTTTGGCGTCCTTGACCAAATCGTGCGTTGACAGGATTTCCAAGGATGGATGTCAACGCTGCGGCGATGGTTGTTTTGTCCTGTGAAATGGCGGCCTCGCACGACTTCATTTGCTTCTTCAACGCTCGGGGGTCCAGCTTGTCGCCTGCGACGGGGGCGACATCAACAGCATCGCCTTTGTTGGCAAAGATCATCGACAACCCGGATGCTTTGCCCTCCGTGCCGAAAAGCACCAAGGAATAAGGACGCACACCGAAGACGCGTTCCTCAGCGCCCGGATACTTGCGAAAGCTGGAGTCGGTGGATGTCTCGGATTCCTTCGGCCACCCCAACCGCTGGGCCGTCGCGGCGGCATCATCGTCCCAGAGGAGCCCAGCACTGAAGAGCGGGATCCCCAGAGCCGCATTGAGATCCTCCGCCGTTGGCTCGGCTCTGAGGGGTAAGCTTCCAAGCAGCAGGGCCATGGAGGCAAAATGGATAAGGACGACCCGATTCGAAATCATAACACGAAGACATTGATGGAGGATTTGCCAGATAGCCATACGAAATGATACGTTCGTAATCTCCTCATACCCCTTCTATGAAATCCCTGCTCTCGCTGATCTTCGTCGCTGCCTCCCTATTCCACGCGTCCGCAGCCAGCCCGCAGGACCTGAAAGCCAAGGCTGAGAAACTCCAGAAGGATGGGAACTTTGCCGAGGCGTTTCCGATTTTTGAGGAGCTGGCGCTTTCGACGGAGGTGCCGGAAAAATCCTTTCCGGCCAGTGCCCTGTCGGATGCCGTGCAATGCCTGAGATCGCTGAAGCGTGACTCCGAAATGGAGGCATTGATCGAAGCCGTGGTGGCCACGCATCCCGAAGATTTCTGGGTGCTCCAGCGTGCCGCTAATCTGATGTCCGAGCTTCCGCCTCACGGGTTTGTTGTGGCGGGAAAATTCCAACGCGGAAACCATCGCGGCGGCGGACGCCAAGCATTTGCCGGCACTCGCGACCGCGTGCGGACGATCCAAATTCTGCTCCAGGCGCTGAGCCTTCCGAATCTGAAGGACTCCCAGAAACTCTACGTCTGGCGCGACCTAGCGACCCAACTGATGCGAGGCGACTCAGGTGCATGGCAAATGCAAGTTCTGACGGATCTCACGCAGCTTCCAGATTTCGATGACGCGCAGTCACGCTTTGGATGGGGCAACAATCCCGCCGCGCCGACGGACGCCGAGGGAAATCCGGTTTTTTATGCTATTCCAAAAACCTGGGAAGCCGCTGCCAATGACGGCGAGCGCTGGCGTTGGGCGGTCGCGCAAATCCGCCTCACCCAGCCGCGTGAGGCGGATTTCAGACTCGCGGAGTTTGCGCACCGTCAGTTTGGAGTGCAGACCCTTGCGCAGTCCGCACTTCCCTTCGGACGCGGCACGGACGACGAGGCAGCCAGAGAGGGGATGTTTTCTCTGCGCACGCTGAAGGACGATGAGACGATTGCCCGGCTGGCCTCTGGCGTGAAGCGCTTCCAACTCCCCGAGGACTACCAATTTATTCGTATCTTCAAGGGCCTCAGCGAGAAAGGAATGTTTGACGTCAATGCCTCCGAGACCCTTGCGCAGATTTTTCAAAATCGCCGTCAATACCCGGAGGCCGCCGACTGGTGGCGCAAGGCGATTGCGCTTGATCGCTACGACGCGGATGGATTCCGTAACCGCCAGCTCCAGCAGATCACGGGGAACTGGGGCCGCTTTGACCGCGTCGAGGCGTTCCCGGCGGGCACGAAACCCGAGATTGGGTTTGTGTTTCGGAATGCCAACAAAGCGGCGTTCAGCGCCCGCCGGATCAAGATCGACACCTTGCTTGCCGATGTGCGCAAACACCTCGAATCCAACCCTGAAATACCGCAGGATGAGCGCGTCAACGCGCTCAACAATCTCGGAAATTTCCTGACCCGAAAAAACCCTTCCCGCTATTTTGGAGAGCCCGTCGCGGAGTGGAAAGAAACACTCGATCCGCTTCCAGACCACTTCGACCGACGGATCAACGTCACCGTCCCGCTCACAGAACCCGGAGCGTATTGGATCACCGCCAAGCTTCCCGACGGGAATGAAACCTCTGTGGTTGTCTTCCTCACCAACACAGTGATTGTCAATCGTCCGCTCGACGATCAGCGCCTGATCTTTGTGGGAGATGCGCGCGACGGAAAAGCCATTGCGAATGCGGAAGTGACGTTCTTCGGCTACAAAATGAAGCGCATCGAGCGCAAAAATGCCCCCTCGAAAGACCACTACAACACCACAACCAAATCCTTCACGCGCCGCACCGATGCCGATGGCCAGATCCTCCTCGGCAAGGACGATCTCCCGAACTCGCACCAGTGGTTGACCGTGGTCCGCACCAAAGACGGACGCTTTGCCTATGAGGGGTTCCTGGGGATGTGGCTTTCAAGCCGCCACGACGCGGAATACAACGAAAGGAAGAGTTACATTTTCAGCGACCGCCCGGTTTATCGTCCGGAACAAACCGTGCAGTGGAAGGCATGGGTGCGCCATGCACAATTCGACAAGGACAACACGTCAGACTTCGCAGGACGTAAGATCACCCTGCGCATTCATAATCCGCAGGGCGACAAGGTGCTGGAGAAGGAATTCACCGCTGACGCCTTTGGCGGCATCACGGGAGAGTTTCCGCTCCCGAAGGATGCCATGCTCGGGGTTTATCGCATCAGCACGGACATTGGCCGCGGAGAGGCGACGTTCCGGGTTGAGGAATACAAAAAGCCCGAGTTCGAGGTCACGGTGGAAGCCCCGAAAAAACCGGTGATGCTCGGTGAAAAGATCGCGGCGAAGATCTCGGCCAAATATTATTTTGGAGCCGCCGTCACCGACGCGACCGTGAAATACAAAGTCCTGCGCCACTCGACGCAGGCGGACTGGTATCCTCCGGCGCGGTGGGATTGGTTCTACGGTCCGGGTTACTGGTGGTTCTATGCCAACACTCCATGGATGCCGGGCTGGGAGCAGTGGGGGTGTCGGCGTCCCAACCCGTTTTGGTGGCCGCGGATTCAGTCGCCACCGGAGGTCGTCACCGAAGCCGAGGTGCCGATCGGTGCGGACGGAACCGTCGCCATCACCATCGACACCGCACTGGCAAAAGAGATGCACGGCGACAGCGATCACCGCTATGAAATCACCGCCGAAGTCACCGACCAATCGCGGCGCACGATTATCGGCACAGGCAAGGTGCTCGTCGCCCGCGAGCCATTCCATGTCACGGTCTGGACAGATCGCGGACACTACCGCGTGGGCGAGACAATCGGCGCGGAGTTCGCAGCGCGCACACCGGATGGTCGGCCCGTCCAAGGCCACGGGGAACTGACGCTCTTTGCGATCAGTTATCCCGATGGAAAACCCACCGAGTCACCGGTTCAAACATGGAGCCTCGAGACCGACACCGAGGGCCGGGCACATCAGCAAATCACAGCGGCAAAGTCTGGCCAATTCCGGATTGCGTTGAAGGTGACGGATTCCGAAGGCCACACGATGGAGGGCGGGCAGGTCATCGTGATCCGCGGGGACGGGTTCGATGGGGATTCTTTCCGCTTCAACGACCTCGAGATCATCCCCGACAAAAAAGAATACCAGGCTGGCGAGACGGTTCGACTCATGATCAACACCAACCGCATCGGCAGCAACGTGTTGCTCTTCCTGCGCCCATCAAACGGCGTCTACCTGCCTCCGGTCCTTGTGCGCCTTGAGGGCAAGAGCACCGTCCATGAGGTCGCGGTCACCCGCAAAGACATGCCCAACTTTTTTATCGAGGCCCTCACGGTTTCGGATGCAAAGGTTCACCAGGAACTCCGCGAGATCGCCGTGCCGCCCGAGGATCGAATGCTCGATGTCACGCTCACACCGTCCGCGACCGACTTTGAACCAAACGAAAAAGCCACACTGAAACTCAAAGTGCTCGGTCCCGATGGAAACCCACATGCCGGCACGGCGGTGGTGGCGGTTTATGATCGGGCACTCGACTACATCGCAGGCGGAGCCACGCCGCCGGATATTCGCGAGTTTTTCTGGAAATGGCGGCGCACCCAGAACCCCTCGCGCCAGTCGAGCCTCGACCAGCAGTCCTCGTTTGATCTCGCCCGCCCGGATGA
>JBBQRY010000166.1:0-5139 GCA_038214335.1 Chthoniobacterales bacterium | reverse complement strand
AACAACCCCCGGCGGGACGGAATTTGGTTTATTTTTTTGACGCATTGGAGCAATATCTATAGTCGTTCTGAGCCTTTTGACCAATCTGTTGCCGGCCACCAGCTTCCATGAGCACCCGTAAAAACGAAATCAACCGCCAGTTCAACCAGTTTGTGGATGCCATCCTTTTGGGCACAGTGTTCTGGTTTGCGCACTTCATCCGGTCGAACGGGTTCATTATTCTGGACACTTTATGGACGATTGATGGATTTGCGAGTTTCTCTTGGATGCTGGCGGTGATCCTGCCATTCGGACCGTTGATCTTGGAGATGCAGGGATTCTATACGTATCCGCTCGAGAAGTCAGTCTGGAAATCCATGCGCCAGATTGTGGGAGCGGGATTTTGGCTGTTCGTGCTGCTGGCTGGAGCGGTGATTTTTTTGCGCTTGGACATGCCAAGCCGTTCGGTGCTGATCATTTTCGGTGTGCTGGCACCCTTTGTGCTGATCGCTCGCGAGCGGCTGTTTGTGTGGCACTATTTGCGAAGGCTGCGGATGGGTGCGGAGGGTGAGCGCATTATTGTCGCGGGCGAACGCACCAAGATCGCGGACCTCATGAATGCCATGACGCCCTCGCAGCGGCTCGAAGTGCAGGTGGTGGCTGCTATTGATCTCGAACGCCACAGCGTGGAAGATTTGGTGGAGGCACTTCACCGACACGCCGTCGGCCGGGTCGTCCTCACCTTCCACCGGATGGAACTCGAGAAAGTGCAACGCGCCATCGAGGCCTGCGAGACCGAAGGCGTCGAAGCCTGGCTCAGTGCCGACTTCATCCACACCTCGGTCGCCCGTCCCACCTACGATTACTTGGCCAAAAAACCCATGCTCGTCTTCCGCGCTTCCCCGGAACTTTCTTGGGCCATGCTGGTGAAATCTGCTTTCGACCGGGTCGCGTCAGCCATCGGAATCGTCGTGGCGATTCCGCTTTTTGTTCTCATTGGCATTGGAATCTTTCTCTCCACCCCCGGTCCCGTTTTCTTCCGTCAGCGCCGAGCTGGCCTTCACGGGCATCCTTTTGAAATGTGGAAATTTCGGACGATGTGCGCAGATGCCGAAGAACGCCGCGAGAATCTCGCGCATCAGAATGTGATGAGCGGACCGGTTTTTAAGGTGGAAAACGATCCGCGGGTTACGCGGTTTGGAAAATTCCTGCGACGCTCGAGCCTCGATGAGCTTCCGCAGCTCCTCAATGTCCTGCGGGGAGAAATGAGCTTGGTCGGTCCGCGTCCGCTCCCGCTTTACGAAGTGGAAAAATTTGAACGCACGGCGCACCGTCGGCGCCTGAGCATGAAGCCCGGTTTGACCTGCCTGTGGCAGGTGCGGGGACGCAATAAAGTCACGGACTTTGCAGACTGGGTGAAGATGGATTTGGAATACATCGACAATTGGTCGGTGTTCCTTGACCTCTATATCCTCCTTCGGACGATCCCCGTGGTGCTTTTCGGAATTGGCTCAAAATAAGGAAATCTGATGACACGCGATTGACTCCCGCCGAGTTGTCGCGATGATAGAGAGAACATGGATTCACCACGCGCCTTCAGTATTGAGATCTCCGGCCCGTTCTCGTCGGAGAAGGTCTGTGATGCCGCGATGCAAATTCGGAAGGGGCTGGGACGCCCTGCAACCGTCGCGGTAGCTTTCGTGAGTTCGGACTACATCAAGGATCTTCCCGAGTTTGTGGAAACGCTGCGGGTGGATGGACATATCACGGAGGTGATTGGCTGCACGGGCCGAGGTTTTATTGTCGATGCGCGGGAATCGGAATCCGCCCAAGGGTGCTCGATCCTTGCGCTGACGGGTGATGTCGGCACACCCTTTGAGTGGAGTGGCACACGCGAGCCAGACGACCTCCCGGAGATCCGCCCGCGCAGCGCGATCCTTCTGAGCAATCCCTTTCAGTTCGCAACCGACCAATGCCTTGGGGCGTGGAACACGAAGTTTCCGGGATCGGTGGTCGTTGGAGGTCTGGCCAGCGGAAAAAACGATCAGGAGGCCACGGTTTTTCGGAACGACCGAGAGGTCGCCGCGGTCTGCCTGCCACAGACCGGACGCATCGGGCTTCTCCCGCTGGTCAGCCAGGGCTGCCGCCCGATTGGAGAGCCTCTCACGGTGACCCGCGCCGAGAACAACATCATTTATGCCCTCGGTGGCCAGTCGGCCTACGAGGTGCTCGAATCCGCCTTTGAGACTCTCAGCGACAAAGAAAAATCCGTGGCCAAAGGCAACCTGTTTGCGGGCATCGTCGGGGATGAATACCTCGAGGATTTCAAGCCCGGAGATTTCGTGATTCGGAATATCATTGGTGCCGACCCCGGTTCGGGCGCGGTGGTGATTGCAGGTCTGCCCCGCACAGGCCAAACCGTGCAATACCAACTCCGCGACCGCGAGATTGCGGAAGCGGATCTCGAACGTGTCCTTGGCAGCCGCTCCCTGCACGGGGTGCGTCCCTTTGCCACGCTCCTCTTTCTGTGTCAGGGCCGGGGATCTCAATTTTTTGGAAGTCCGCACCATGATGCCCGCCGATTCTTCACGGCTGGCGGCGGTGCCCCCCTGGCAGGCTTTTTTTGCAATGCGGAAATCGCGCCGGTGACCGGTCGCAACGAACTGCACGGCTACACCGCCGCTGCCGGCTTATTGGTTGAAAATCTTGACGAAACCTGAGATGCTGCACTGTTGATTTTGAAAAAACTCGTTCTTATCGTTTTCTTGGTTCTCGCTGTGGTTGGTTTCTCGCTGTGGCGCGGATGGATTCCGCTTCCGACATCCTCCACGCCCGAGAACACAGAACCCACAGCGACCGCCACCGTAAGCAATATTTCTCCCCGGCTTTTGCTCTCCGGAGAAATCACGCCCGCCTTCCAGGTGGATGTGAAATCCGAGGTCAGTGGAAAAATGAAAAGGATCCATGTCGTTCCAGGACAGACTGTTTCAAAAGGCGATGTGCTGGCCACCATTGACGATACCGACCTTCTCACCGAAAAATCCGCTGCCGAAACTGAGATTGCGGGCGCGACACTTTCCGTGGAAAAAACCCGGGGCAACTACCTGCGCGCCAAGGCGCTCTTCGATCAGAAGCTCATCAGCAAGGAAGTCTTCTCGAACCTCGAGTCGGATTACAAAATTTCGCAGAACACACTGGAAAAAACCGAGCGCAAGTTGCAGATCGTGGAGGACAAGCTCAGCAAAACCCAAATCCTTTCACCGGAGACGGGCACCATCCTAGATGTGAATGTGAACGAGGGGCAGGTCGTCGTGGGTGCAGGCAGCGTCAACGCCGGCACCTTGCTCATGCTCTTTGCGGATCTTTCGCATCTGCTCATCAAGGCGCATGTGAACCAGATGGATGCCACGCAGCTCAGTGTGGGACAGGAACTCCTCATCCGATTTTCCGACGACGACAGCGAAAACATCCAAGCGCACATTGAGTTCATCGCTCCGCTGGCAACCGTGAAGAACAACATCAAGGGGTTCGAGGTGCTGGCGGCGATCAAGGAAAACGAAAGCCGGCTCAAGCCCGGAATGTCGGTGAGCATGGAGGTGCCGCTCGGCCATGCCGATAAAGTGGTGACGGTGCCGATCTCTGCGGTCTTCAAAGAAAAAGACGAAAAAGTTGTCTATGTGCGCAAGGGCGCTGCCGTCCAGCGCCGCGTGGTCTCGGTGGGTCTCACCGACATGTCGCGCGCTGAAATCAAATCCGGCATCGACGAGGGCGACGAAATCCTGCTCGTGGATCCCGCTCTCATAGCACCCGGCAAATCCTGACCCTGCCGTGGCACTCATCGACCTGCAGGGCGTCAGCAAATTCTACCGCGTTGGTGATCAAGAGATTCGCGCGCTCGACGGCGTGGACCTGAAAATTGAAGAAGGCGAGTTTGTCGCGATCATTGGTCCAAGCGGCAGCGGCAAGTCCACGCTCATGCACCTGCTCGGCTGTCTGGATGCACCGACAAAAGGACACATGGAGATCTGTGGAAACGATCTCAGCAAGGCTTCGCAGAACAAGCTGGCCGAGGTGCGCAACCGCGAGATCGGATTCGTCTTCCAATCTTTCAACCTCTTGCCCAAGCTGGATGTTGTGCGCAATGTCGAGCTTCCTCTCGTTTATTCTGGAATGCGCGCGGCGGAACGCCGGGTCCGCGCCGAAAAAGCCGCCCGCGATGTCGGCCTTGGTGACCGCCTTGCGAACCGGCCGGTCCAGCTCAGCGGCGGTCAATGCCAGCGCGTCGCCATTGCCCGCGCCCTCGTGAACAATCCGCGCATTGTCTTCGGGGACGAGCCAACCGGCAACCTCGATAGCGCCACGGGGGAAATGATTCTCCAAATGTTCAGAGACCTGAATGCCGCCGGAAAGACGATTGTGCTCGTCACCCACGACCCCGATATTGCGGCGGTCTCGAAACGGGTCATTGAAATCCGCGACGGAAAAATCCGGCGCGAATACGCGCCATGAACCTGCTCGTTGCACTTCAGATCGGACTCCGCGAAATCGCCGCGCACAAATTCCGCAGCTTCCTTTCCATGCTGGGCATCGTCCTCGGAGTCAGCAGCCTGATCTCCACCCTTGCCCTCACCACCGGGATCGAACGCGGCACCCGCGCGTTCATGCAGCAGGTCGGAGGACTCGAATACGTCAACATCACCAACAAGGAAATCTCAAACGCCAAATTCGACTTTTGGAACCTTTCCCCCGGACGCACCCTGCGCGACGCAACAGCCATCAAAGCGGGGGCTCCCTTTGTTTCCCATGTGTCGCCCGAACTGAGCTTCGGCGCGGCAATTTCGGCGGGGTCGAACTCCGATCGCAAGCGGATCACGGGTGCGTTTCCCGATATTTTTGTCGTGGCTCGTCATGAACTGGCCGCGGGTCGGTTCCTCACCGATCTCGATATTTCTCGATCCCTTCATAGTGTGGTGATCGGCGACGACATTGCCCAGATGCTGTGGCCCAATGCCCCCGCCACTTCGATTGTGGGACGTCAACTCCGGATCAATGACCGTCCCTTCGAAGTCGTCGGAGTCCTCACAAAATACGAACGCGACGAAGACAAACGGCGACGCGAGGCCGGAAAAAAAGAAACGAAGGCCCAGAAATCGCGCCGTT
>JBBQRY010000165.1:0-5149 GCA_038214335.1 Chthoniobacterales bacterium | reverse complement strand
CACGGATCGCACTGATGTGGAGGGAGTTGGAACACAAGCATGATTCACCACCAAGGTGAATCGCAAAGCGCAGACAGATTGTCATAACTGCCTCTATCCGTGTTATCTGTGTAATCCGCGGTCAATACTTCTGCCGGATTTAGGTTCAACCCAAATATTTCGGCTCGGACGAAGGCTTCAAAAATCCTTCGCATGGATTGGGGAGTCTTGGGTTGCCTTGACAAGCGAAGCGGCTTCGCATAATTTCCCGTTATGAAAAAGCAAGCAATCATCGCCGAGTATCAGGCGCGGATCGGACGGTTGGGTGGTCTGAAAACCAGCCCTGCCAAACGTGCGTCCGCACATGCCGCCGCATTGAAGCGGTGGGGACACGATGTCGAGATGCAACTCTCGATCAACGACTTGGAGGACGGAATGTGGTATATCGGACGAGGACGCAATGCCGACGTTGGCTTGTGGGACGGAATCGGACGTTGCTTTTGGGTGGTGGCGGTCAGCGATGGAGTAGATCCGGCGCGTTTTCCGGGAAAAGGAACAAGAACGGTTCGGCTGAAGCGGGAGAGGCATTCCGCTGAAGGAGGCACTTTTCGGCCACGAGGAAGGAATGCATAATGTTCACCAGTGCGCACGAGATCCGGCATTGTTTGGAGAGGCTGGGGGAAAAGTTGGAGGGTGAGAATTGCCCGGCGTTATCCATTTTGATTTGCGGCGGTTCGGCACTCAGCCTGTCAGGATTGGTAAGTCGCACGACCGCCGATGTCGATTCTCTGGGGATGGTTCTCGACGGCAAGAAGCTAGTCGAACTTCCAGAATGGCTTCTCGCCTTATCTCGCAGTCTGGCCACCGAAATGGGTATGGAGCAGAACTGGTTGAATGATGCACCGTTTTCACTTCAGGTCATTGGGCTACCGGAGGGAATTCTTCAAAGGTCTGCATCTGAGAAATTCGGAGCGCGCCTGGAAGTCATGGTTGCCTCGCGTATCGACCTTGTCGCTCTTGATCCGCAATCGGGGGCGCGGCATTTGAGCGATCTTGTGGATATCGCACCCAGTGCTGAGGAGTTCTCCTTTACCGCATCCTGGCTGCTTGGCCGGAGGACATCCCCTTCGTTCCGTAAGGCCCTTGCCCGGCTCTTTGCGATTCTGGGCGAAGACTCGGTCGAGTAGAAAATTCATACTTCAACCTTCATACTTTCCTTCGAATTCTCCCTGCGAGTTCCCTTGCTGCGGCCTGGATTTCCGAATGAAGCTGCGCGGACGAGATTGAGACGGCTCCGAAGGATTCGACGGTGGTGCGTTCGAGGCGGTCGTCGGTGGCGACGGTGACATCGCAGGTGGGGGAGTATTTGGCGGCGAGGCGTTCGATGATGGCGTCGGCGGTTTGGCCATCTTTTGAGTAGAAGACCTTGATGCCGCCAGGGATGCCTTCGGAGGAGGGCTTGGGTCCGCGTCCGTCAAAGACGACGGCGACATTCCAATCCGAGCTATCTTGGAGGCCGGTGAGGAGGCGGACGAGGCGTTCGCGCACGGAGGCACCGGCGGAGGCGTAGTGGTCCGCGAGGTCGGGCCACTGGAAGATCATGCTGTGTCCGTCCACGATGAGGATTTTCTGTTTCATCGTGGGACGGCAGGCAGGTTATTTTGCGTCGGGGAGGATTTCGGTGGTGATGCGTTCGATGCCGCCGCGGGCAAAGTCACTGGGTGGGTAATCGCGTTGGGCTTTGAGATACCATGCGAGTGAGGAGCCGAGCTGGTCCTTTTTTTCGAGGTCTTCCGCCTGTTTGATGGCGCGCACGAAATCCGCTGCCTGGGTGGTGAGGTTGGCGCGCACTTGGTTGAGGCGGTTGTCATCCGGGAACTGGCGGTAGGCGGACTCGGCACTTTCCCATGCGCCAGCAAAGTCGCCGCGTTTGCCGACCTCTTGGGCGCGGATGATGGCGGCTTCGATGAGGGCCATGTCGCTGAGGACCTTCGAGAGCTGTTCTTGTTTCTCGGGGAACATGGCGGTTGCGGCGATGAAGCGCATTTTGTCATCGTAAATCTGGCGGTAATTTTTCTGGCTCAGGAGCTGGTCGAAGTCCGTGATCGCGCGTTGTTGGACATCCGACTGACTAAATATTTTGCCGCCGACGTCGCTGAGGGCGGGGTTGCGGGGCCAGATTTCGGCGGCGGCGCGGAGTTCGGATTCCATGGCGTTTTTATCGCCGCTCACGGCCGCATTGCGGGCCTTGGCGAGGTGCATCGAGCTGACCGTCTTGGCAGTTTCAATTTTTGCCAGCGGTTTGGAGGCATCGAAGTCGGTGGCAATTGTCTGAATTTCGTTCACGAGTTTTTCTGCGCGTGTGAGGTCATTGACTTCGAGGGCGGCGAGGAGCTCGTTACCTTTCTGGGAAAAATCGAGGGCGCGGCGTTTCTCGTCGCGGCTGAGCAGGCGGACTGAGGGGATGAACTCGCCGAGGGCAAACGTCTCGGCGAGACGTTCGGTGGCACTCTTGAGTTCGTTTTGAGCGAGCAGGAACTTGTAGGCATCCACGCCTTCATTGACATCGCGGATGGCTTCATTGGCTAAGCCGTCCAATTGGCTGAGCGAACTGATGAGTTTGCTCACGGCTTGGGCGGCGGTGGCCACGCCACCGACGAGGCTTTCGACGCCGAGATTTTGGACTCCGAGTTTGAGGCCTTGGGCGGAAAACGATTGGCCCGAGGGAACGTAGGTGCCGCCTCCGCCTCCGGCGCCGGCCCCATCGCGTCCGGTCCCTGTGCCGCCCGCGACATAGCCGCCGCCCTTGGCTTCACCCGAGACTTTGGGATCAAACTGGGCTTCCAGCTTCGCTTGGCCGGCGTCCTTGTTGATCGGGAGCTCGTTGACCATTTTTTTGAACACCTCAATCGAGTTGTCGCCATCTGTGTAAAGGGCGCGATAAAATCGGTTGGCAATGATGACGTGCTCGAATCGGCGGGTGGCAAAAAATTGCATAATGAGTGCCTGGAGGTGTCCCTTGGCGGTCATTTCGAGCAAGGCCATGCGGGCTTTGTTGTTCTCGATCGTCTGGCCGACTTCCGAGAGCTGACGCTTGGTGCGGGCCATGCGGGCATCCCGGGCGAGGCGCACATTTTCTTTGCCGACTTCGTCATCATTTTTTGGCCGGGGGCCGAGTAAGGTCGCTGTGGAAGCCACCTCGTTGTTCCACTCGGCTGTGGTGCGTTGTTTTTCCAGCAGGGCATTTTCCTGTTTGAGGCGTTGGACTTGCGCGAGGTTATTTTTCGCGGCGTAGATCGCATCGGCGAGCGTGCTGCAGAGGTTGGCATCGTCTCGATAGAGGGAGGCTTTTTTGAGCAGGGAAAAGGCGGCATCCTGGTTCGCCTGGTTCGCATTCCCCGGCGCCAGCAGGGCCATCATCCGGTCGATCGTCTCACGGTAGGCGACATCCGCCTTGTCAGTTGCTGGTTGGGCATTGAGAAATTTCTCAAACCGGGCACGGAACAACCGGTTGTCGTTCATGTTCCAAAGCTTCCCGTCGTAGCTCATGGTGTCGTTGCCGGGATCAAAATGCGGGACGTCACGTCCGATGAACCCCTCGTTCATCTGACCCGGCCGCGCACCGCCGGTCGCGGCCTTGGAATCGCCCGCTCCCTCCGCCGCTTTGTCCTGCGCACACAATGCGGCAGGCAGGCAGAGGAGCAAAATCACAAATCGCATTTTCATGGTTGGGAGAGTTTTTTGGTGATCAGGATTCCTTTGGGATCGACTTCCAGCATAAACCGGAAGCGTTGGCCTTTCTGAATATTGATCGCATTAAATTCCTGAGTCACAAGCACGGGAATGGTGTCTTTTTCAACATCCACGGCAATGAGGCGTCCGTCGGATGGCGACCATGCCAGCACATTCGAGACCTCGCCCTCCGTCTTATAGACATTGCCTCGCAGGCTGTTCGCATTTTCCAAATAGGACGCCGTATCAAGCGGTGCAATCGCCCGGTAGGGGTCCGACCCCGATCCCAAAAAGAGCCGCGACCCCAGAAAGGCGGCGAGAAGGAGTCCGATAGCCAGCACCAACCAAATCGGTCGGATGGAGGAATTTTTACGACGAGCCATTGCTGACCAGTAACCGGAATCTCTCTGGATTACAAAGATTTTGACGGCGACTTTGACGGGGAGCGCTCATCATGAAGTCGCAGGTTTTTTCATTTCTCTGGGATTGGGAAAAAAGTTCGGGCGAGACGCCCGACACGAGGCATTCTCCGTCTCGCCACGTTTTACAAAGCCTCGACGGATGGAGTCGGGGAGAGGGATGGAATAGGCGAGGGGGATGGAATAGGCGAGGGGGCAGGCGAAGGGCTGGGTTGGGGGACGACTCCGCGGTTGATGAGCACTTTGGTAAGCTGCTCGATGGTTGCGGCGGAATCCTGCCGCGCATTGTTTGCCTCCTTCGTGAGTCTGGATTGGTATTTGGATTCGACCTTGCTGGCACCCGCGAACCCGTAGGTGATCGTGGTGCTCTTGTTTGCGTCTGTGGTCACGGATTCCGCGCCGGAGGCCAGCAGGTAGCCACTCAATTTCCGGGCAATGCTCAACTTGTTGCCGCCGCCAATATCGACGTTGTTGCTGGGTTTCCCCAAAATCTGAAATGCGAGATTGTCGGCATCCGCCCCGCCACCGGATGTCGAATAAACCACTCCGTATTCTTGGTCCGAGCCTTCGGAGAGCATTTCCATATACGTGCCGGAGAGCACGCCGGTCGAGTAGTAGAGCAATTGGGTTTGTGGATCGACGAGGGTGACAATCGACGTGACCGCCTTGGTCTGGATATCGATCACCAAATAACCGCCCTGTAGAAACGAGTAATTCACGCGCGGGCCGCTGGTGTCGAAGGACAAATCATAAACTGCCACCTCGGCTCGTGCGACAAGTGGGAGGGCCAAGGCCAAGAAACAGGAAAAGAGGGATTTCATAGCTGACAGTCATCCTATGCCGATTTTGGCAGATTGTCCAAGAAAAGCCCGGAAGCGCAGCAATTCTCATTATGACATTTCGGGGGTGGCAAAGCCCCATTCCCTCTCAGCCTGAAGCCGTGCCCTGATGAAGGCTTGTCCCAGAGGGACATCGGAGCATAGCCGGTGGTGACAACCACCGGGTTCCCATATATAAAA
>JBBQRY010000164.1:0-5160 GCA_038214335.1 Chthoniobacterales bacterium | reverse complement strand
AATATCGGCAAAAAGCGGCACTTGGCGGCAATCTCGCCTTGGTCGCCGTATCGCCTCAAGATCCTTTATTTATCAGGTTTCCAGGGCGATTTGGCCTTGTGAAAATGTGGCGGTGAGGGGGGGATTCGAACCCCCGGAGGCCTTTTGGACCTCGGCGCTTTAGCAAAGCGCTGCTTTCGACCACTCAGCCACCTCACCTCTTGAAACTGGTTCCAACAAAAACTGCTGGAAAAATGGGACCGTAGATTTTTCAGGAGGCGAGCCTGTGCTCCGCATCCTCTGAATCCACCTGACTGGTAGCGGAATACGAGAGAATGGAAGGCTTCGGCCCAGCTTGTCCGTCAACGATCACGAGTATCTTTCGCGTGGATTGTGCCGCGCGGCAAGCAAATTACGAAATCCGCCGCCAGGAAACGCTAAATATTTTTTTGCAGAGATTCTTCTTGCGTGTTGGGCGATGAGGTGATTTCATTTCCCCCCTTTCCGCTCAATCCAGCGGATCTCTCTTATGGCGAAAGAAATCGTAGGCAAAATCAAATTACAAATTCCCGCAGGCCAAGCCAACCCGGCACCCCCGGTTGGTCCGGCACTCGGTCAGCAAGGCGTGAACATCATGGCCTTCTGCAAGGAATTCAACGCAGCGACCCAGAAACAGGCGGGGGACATCCTTCCGGTTGTGATCACGGTCTATAAAGACAAGACGTTCACGTTCATCACGAAGTCGCCACCGGCGGCGGTGCTGCTCAAGAAAGCGGCGGGACTTGCTTCGGGTTCGAAGGAACCCAACAAGACGAAAGTCGGCAAGCTCACGAAAAAGCAGGTGATGGAAATCGTGAAGATCAAGCAGAAGGATATGAACGCACGCAGCGATGAGGCGGCCTTCCGCACCCTCTGCGGCACGGCTCGTCAAATGGGCCTCGAAATCACCGAATAAGCGCTTCCACTCGTATGGCACACACCGAAATCATTCTTACCACCAACATTCCCTCCCTCGGGGCGGAAGCCGACATTGTCAAAGTTCGCCGCGGCTACGCGCGGAACTTTCTCCTTCCTCAGGGCAAGGGCCTAGAGGTCACCAAAAGCTCGCTGCGCAAGGTCAACCACCTGAAGGCGATTCGCGCCGAGCGCGAAGGCCGCGAGGTCACGGCAGCCGAGGAATTGGCTGCACGGATCAACAAGATGCGTCCGTCGTTTCTCTTGGAGACCGGCAGCACAGGCAAAGCCTTTGGCTCGGTCACCGCGAAGGACATCCATGACCGCGTGGCGGCAGAGCTCCAGATGACAGATCTTCCCAAGCACGCTGTGGTGCTGGACAAGCCGATCAAGGAAACTGGCGAGCATGAGGTGAGCGTGAAGCTGCACCCTGACGTGATCGCCACGCTGCACCTCAAAATCACGGCTCCGGAGGTCGCAAAACCTGCCGAATCCGAAGACGAGGATTCAGACAGAAAGCCACGCCGCCGCGTCACCACGAAGGCGTAGGTCGCCATGTCCGCCCCAGGCCAGGCCGGTGCGAATCCATCGAATCCGGATGGCTCCCCGCGCGCGAGACCCCGCGCTAAGAAAGACGGGGTTTCCGGGAAATCGGGTGCCTACCTGCCCGAGACGCATCGCGCCCTGCCGCAGAGCCTTGATGCAGAGAAGGGGGTGCTCGGATCTGTCCTCCTGTCGCCGAGCGTGCTCGACGATACGATTGCGCAGATTGATGGCGCACACTTCCACCTTCCGGCCCACCAGAAAATTTTTGAGCTTCTGGTGGAGATGCGCAATGCGGGACGTCCGATTGATCTCATTTCGGTCACCCAGCACCTTGAGGATCGGAAGCTACTCGATGAGGTGGGAGGTCCCGCAGTTGTTACGGATCTGCTGACTTTTGTTCCGACTCCCACGAATGCGGACTACTACCGGGAAATCCTTCGCGAGAAATTTCTCCTACGCAAGGTGATCACGGTTTGCACCGAATTTGCCGCGCGCTCGTATGACGAACAGGGGGATGTCAAAATCCTTGTGGATGAGGTCGAGAAGCGAGTTCTGGAAATCCGGGATGGCGGTCAGAGCACGGCGGTTCCTTCGATGAAGGATATTGTGAACGAGGCGATTGTGAGCATTGAAACCCTCATCGCCAACAGGGGAGGGATCACGGGCATGTCCACGGGGTTTCACAACCTGGACACCATGACGAGCGGACTGCATCCGGGGGAAATGTTTGTCATCGCGGCGCGTCCTTCCATGGGCAAGACCGCGCTGGCCATGAATATTGCCGAGCATGTTTCGATCGATGCCGGAAAGCCTGTTGCCGTCTTCAGCTTGGAAATGAACTCGATCCAGCTCGTTCACCGGCTCATCTGTTCGCGGGCAAGGATCAATGCCCGCTCCCTGCGCGATGGGTTTTTTCCCCAGAAGGACCTCGCCCGAATCGGCGCGGCGGCGGCCGAGCTGAGCAAGGCGAAGATGTTTATTGATGACACCGCGGGGCTGAGCATTCTCGAGCTGCGCGCCAAAGCACGGCGGCTGCACAACCGGGAAGGCATCGAGCTGGTTGTGATCGATTACCTCCAGCTTTTGCGGTCGAATAGCCGACGTGCGCAAGACAACAGGCAGATTGAAATCGCAGAGATTTCCGCCGGCGTGAAGGCGCTGGCCAAGGAGCTAAAAATTCCGGTCATCGTGCTGGCCCAGCTCAACCGAAATCCCGAACAACGGACCGGGGACTCGAAGGGTCGCCCCCGCCTGAGCGATCTGCGAGAGTCTGGAAGTATCGAGCAGGATGCTGATGTGGTGACACTGCTGGTGCGAGAAAAGTATTACGCAGAGGACGACGAGGCGCGGAAGGAAGCCGCCGGCAAGGCGACCCTCATCATCGCCAAACAACGTAACGGCCCAACCGGGGATGTGGCGCTCACCTTCTTGGAAGATTTGACGCGGTTCGAGGACCGCACCGAAGAGCGCCAGGAGGAGTAAGCATCCGTGGCAGCTCCGACATTCTGGTTCGTGGCCGGTGAAACCAGTGGCGACGCCCGCGCGGCGGAGGTCATGCGCGCACTCCGGGCACAGCGCGCCGACATTTGTTTCACAGGTGCCGGCGGACCCCGCATGGAGGTGCTGGCAGACCGTCCTTTTGACAACTGGGTCGCGCAAGCCGCCGTGCTCGGGCTTTGGGATGTGCTCCGGCATTACGGATATTTCCGACAAAAATTCCGCCAGATGCTTTCAGACATTTCCGCGACACGTCCGGAGGCTGTGGTGTTGGTGGACTATCCGGGCTTCAACCTGCGCCTCGCTGCCGCGCTCAGAAAAGCCGGCTACCCCGGACGCATCCTCTACTACATCAGCCCACAAGTCTGGGCATGGAACCGGGGCCGCATTCCAAAAATGGCCTGCGTGCTGGATCTCATGATCTGCGTGTTCCCGTTCGAGGCCCCCATGTATGAGGCGAGCGGACTTCACACCGTCTTTGTCGGACATCCTTTGCTCGAAGCTCTGGAAAACGAAAAATCCGGCATCCCGCGAGAGGCGGAGCTGGTCGGACTTTTCCCCGGAAGCCGCGAGCGCGAGGTCAGGCGGATTTTTCCCGCCATGGTCGGTGCAGCCAAGATCCTGCGCAGACAATTCCCCGGCATCCGATTTGAAGCTGCTGCCACCAGCGAATCCCACGCCGCATGGATGTGCGAAAAGGATTCCGACATCCGGGTCCAGGTCGGCACCGCACACGACCTCATGCAGCGTGCGACCGTGGGGATCGTCTGCTCGGGCACAGCAACGCTCGAAGCTGCATTTTTTGGGCTGCCCTATTGCCTCGTCTATAAGATTGCCTGGCTGACGTTTGAAATCGGCCGCCGTTTGGTGGATGTCAACGGACTCGGCATCATCAACATCCTCAACAACTACCGCTTGAACCCGCCCGAAGATCCGCGGCTTCCGGCACGTCCTGCCCCGCATATCGTGCGCGAGTTCATCCAAAACGCCGCCACCCCCGCCGCCCTAGCCGCCGAAATACTCCGGCTGCTACAAAGCACTGAAGAGCGCGAAGCCCTCTCCAAAAAATTGCTGGAAATCACCGCCTCCCTCGACGCCGTCGGAGCTTCCGAACGGGCCGCCGACACGCTGCTGAAGGCTTTGCCTGCGGGACGGATAACCATCTGACCGGTGGGATGCAGACATTCTGAGGTGTAAGGTGTTGATGTTGCTGGAAGTTGCTGACGGAAACAAGGGCGATTCGGGAGCACCGATCGCGGCACCTCCGAGATTTTCAGGTTGAACGCAGAGACTGCAACCATTATGGTTTCATTATGGCTACCATCACTTTGAAAAATATTCCGGAGACTCTCCACAAGGCACTGAAAAAGCGGGCGGCATCACATCGCAGGAGTCTCAACGGTGAAGCCATTGTTTGTTTGGAAGGGATCTTACTTGGCAGGCATCTCGATGTTTCTTCCTTCCTCGACCGTGTTCGACGACTCCGGGCCGCGACCCCGGGACAGATTGATGACGACTTCATCCGCAAGGCGCGGGAAAGCGGGCGGCCATGATTGTCGCCGACTCCAACCTAATTGCCTATCTGCATTTGCCGGGGCCAAAAGAAAGCGTGGCGGATGCGGTCTTGATCAAAGACAGCGAATGGTGGGTGCCACCCCTTTGGAAATCGGAGTTCCGAAACATTCTTTACGCCTACATGCGCACGCGGGGCATGAATCTCTCGACGGCGGAGGCTCACTGGGCGGAGGCTTTGGACCACCTCGAACCCAACCAAATGGAGCCCAACCCCAACAGCGTTTTGGCAAAAGCCTCCAGTTCCCGATTGAGCGCCTACGACGCGGAGTTTGTCGTTCTGGCCGAAGAACTCGGAGTTCCGCTCGTGACCTCGGACCGCCACATCATCGAATCGTTCCCTCAAACCGCTCTCAGCCCGGAAAACTTTTTGACCGGGTGAACAAGGTTTAACCCAAAACCGGCAGAAGAATTAACCACGGATTACACAGATAACACGGATAGAGACAGTTATGACAATCTGTCTGCGCTTTGCGATTCACCTTCCGGGTGAACAGGGCTTGCGTCTCAAATCCCTCCATATCAGTGTTATCCGTGTAATCCGTGGTTCCAACTGCTTTTACTAGTGCATCGTCCGGTAAATTGGTGTGCATTTGAAATTCTTTGTGCTAC
>JBBQRY010000163.1:0-5188 GCA_038214335.1 Chthoniobacterales bacterium | reverse complement strand
CGCTTGCTTCTTTGTAGAAACTGCAATACGGACAGACCTTGGGACAAAAAGGAATGTGAACGTAAAGATGACGGACCATATTTTTAGACTATCGCGGATTTTTCTGCTCTGCCAAGTGTGCGTGCTGGCGGGCTCGGGCCTTGCCGTTGAGCCCGTGCCTGCGTCGAAGGTCTTCTACGCGACCGACACGTCCGTGCTGCGTCCGGGCCGTCAGGTGATGGCTCCCATCGTGCGGCGCATGGTCGATGAGGTCGTGCTCGGAGTCACCAGCATGCCGACGATTGCCGAGGCCTGGCGGAGTCTGGTGAAGCCGTCGGACCGCGTGGGCATCAAGGTAGCGGCGGCGGGGGGACCGGTAAGCGGGACGAATCCGGAGGTCGTGGAGGCGATTGTCAGCGGACTCGTGGAGGCGGGAATTTCTCCGGCCAACATCGTGGTCTGGGACCGCAACCTGAAGGATCTGCTCGCCACCGGATACCGCCGCGACGGAGTGCGGTATCAGCTTCGGTGGGTGGACCCGGCGGATGGCTATGACCGCAAGGCACAGGTGAGTGCGCCGGTGCTCGGGAAATTGATTTGGGGCGACAGCGGATTCGGCGGCAAGGGGAAAAAGCGGTTCGTGGATGTGCTGGGCAGCGGGGACCAGCTCAGCAGCCAGAGTTACTATTCCAAAATCCTCAGCCAAGAGGTGACGAAGATCATCAATGTGCCCTCGCTCAGCGACAGCTTTCTCACCGGCGTGAATGGGGCCCTTGCCAACATGGTGCTGCCGAACCTCGACAACTGGCGTCGCTTCACGATGCCGCCAGCCTATGGCGATCCCTACCTTGCCGAGATTTACGCCGATGCCATGATCCATGATAAAGTCGTCATGACGATCTTGGATGGCCTCGTCCTTCAATACGCCGGCGGTCCGTTTGGAAATCCGGGATTCCTCGTGGATCACTACACGGTTTATGCCAGCAAGGATCCGGTGGCACTGGATGCGCTGGCACTGCGTTTGCTCGACGAGGCGCGTGCGCCCTCGAAACTTCCGCCCTTGGCTCCGATGGCGACATGGTTGGAAAGTGCGCGCCAAGCGGGCCTTGGCAATCCGTCCGAGCCGGAACTCATCCGCGCGGGCGGCCTTCGGATGCGGTAGAGTGCCCGAGCGGGGGCAGCCTCCACCATGCGAGTGCCATGAGGGCAAGCTGACTCAGAATGAACGCCCCCAGCCACGGCAGGGCCTTGTTCATGAAGCCGTAGGAGTGGAGTCCGACTCCAAGCATGTTGACCCCAAACCATGAAAAGCTGGTGATGATGTTGCCGAAGAGTGCCATGAGGATCAGACCGCGTTCGCGAAGGAATCCGCCCCAGCGGGCGTGAAGGATCAGCGCACACCAGAGCACGATGAGGAGCGCTCCATTCTCCTTCGGATCCCATCCCCAAAACCGACCCCAAGATTGATCAGCCCAGATGCCGCCCAGCACGGTGCCTACGAAGCTGAACAGCGTGGCAAAGCAGACCACACCGTAGGTCATGCGGGTGAGAGAACGCCGCGCTTCTTCGGATAGTCCGCCACCGAAACAACCCCGGAGGGTGTGGATGGTGGCGAGGGTGCCGGCAAGGAACATGGCGGAGTAGCCGATGGTGATTGTGACGACATGGGTGGCAAGCCAGATATTGGTATCGAGCACGGCCTGTAGCATTTCGAGCGTATCGCCGCTTCCTGCAAGGTGGTGGGCGATAATGAGGGTGATGAAGCCGACCGTGGCCGCGCAGACCGAGCCGATGCCATCGCGGAAGATGCGTTCCATGAACAGCCCGATGAGGACCGTAGCC
Organism: Chthoniobacterales bacterium; assembly: GCA_038214335.1. Taxonomy (GTDB): domain Bacteria; phylum Verrucomicrobiota; class Verrucomicrobiia; order Chthoniobacterales; family Terrimicrobiaceae; genus QYQL01. Next base: position 3,367 of record JBBQRY010000163.1, on the reverse strand, counting down.
CAGCCGATGAACACGGCCGAGGAGTAGAGGTTGGTGACCGGGGGCCGGCCTTGAAGGAACATCCGGGCACCGAGTCCGAAGGTGTGGATGACGAAGGCGAGGACCAGAATCCAAAAGGCGGCCGTTGCAAGGGGAGAGACGGTGTTGGATGCCGTCCGCCCCACGCCCAGCCAAGATCCGCAGACCAGCAGGAAGGCAAGCACGTAAAGCCCCATCGCCTGATAGAACGGGGCGAGGTGGTTGAAGTCTGTCTCAAATCCCGCACGTCGTGTCGCGGAGGGTTGTTGGGCCGCAAGCTCTGCCGCCAGCGAGGCGATCTCGGTGCAGAAAACCTCCGCGTTGGCATCCTGCCAAGCATCGCCCGCGCGGGCATAGGCGAGCGTGGCCTTCGGAATCCCCCGCCTGGAAATAGCATCCAGGATCGAAGTTCCCATGGCTTCCCACTCAGACTCCGGCGTTCCGGGCCGCGGCGGAATCGGCAGCAGCGACGCCATGCCCGCCATATTTCGAAAATTGGCTGCGAGGCCAATGAAAGCCGAAAAGCTATCCTCATCAAACGGTTGCTTGGCCTCACGGTGTGCTATCGCCTCCATCCCTGCGGGAAGCACGCGCTCGAACCGCTCAATTTCCTTCGCGAACCCGAGCGAGTTTTCAGGCCGCAGACTGCTCTTCAAGCGTTGGTAAACAATTAGGGCATTGCGCAAATTCCGGATCGCGGTCTGGTAGGGGGTCCGGCGTGCGGATTCCACAGCATCCGCCTGTTGGCCTTGGGTGTCAATTTTTTGAAGGAACGGGATGAGCTCCGAGAACCGGAAAAACTTGCGGTCCGCCTGCTCCCATCCGAAAAGGCCGAGCACGTCGGGATGGTGAATGGTGAAGAGCGGATATTCGTCGGCCACGGAAGGACGGAATACGACATCCGCCAACCAGCGATCCGCATCGATCTGGCGTCCATCCTCGAGCTGCAGGCTTTGTTTGCCGTGCATAATGAGCAGCCCATTGCGGGCTACGGTATCGAGCGGCTTGAGACGTCCGTCCGAGAGCACCGGGAGCCGCGCAAAGGCCGCCACGCCCGGATCGTTCGCAGGGGCCACGACGCTGCGGGAGTTCCATGCGACCCAGGCCAGCGCGATGGCGATCCAGAGGAAGACGGTTCTCATGGCGCGGATCGGGTGGCTTTGCTGCGTTGAAGGAATGCGAAAAAATGGGAGGAGAACTGGACGAGCAACCCGAGGCCCACGATCACGCAGGCAATGTAGGGAGCGAGGAAGGCGGGATTCTGCACGACTTGCAGGATCGAGATCTTCTGGTCAAAGCCGGATTGGAAAAACGTGTGTCCGCGATACCGGAGCGGATGGTTCATCGTAATCAAGACCTCCCGGTTCTCGCTGCGTTCGGGATCGGTGAGCACCGCGCTGCTCGCAAAGTTTTTTGGGATCTCCGTGCCCGGATACCGATCGTGGGTGAACTTCGTGAGCGTGAGGCTGAAGGGTTTGTAATACTGGGTGGGGCGCATTTCGAGGCGGTAGGATTTCCCGTCCATGCGGACATCCTGCGGAGCTCCCAGTTGGTCGGTCACGAGCCACGTGCCATGGGATTTACCGGCATCGTCCCGCACTTCGATGATCGCGGACGGCACATTGCGCTCGTTGGGAGCGGTGGCCTGAGCCACGCGGAGCACCGCGACATTGGCCCCAATCCCGTGATCCGCCGCAGGCATTGCCCCGGGGCCAGCCTGAGCCAGCATCTGAACCCGCGAGTTCGCAAAATAATCGCGCACCAAAATCCGAAAAGGAAAAGAGGGAGCCGCAATTTCGCCGCCCCGTCGAAGTCGGCTGCCGGCAATGGTCGTGACGGTGTCGAGTTCGGAAGCGGAGGAATCCGTCACCGCCAGCTCTATCTCCTGCTGGCTCTCAGAAAAGTCCCGGGTTACTCCCGGTGCAAATTTCATAAACGACTCGACCGAGAAAAAATCGGTCAGAAGTCCGCCCGCCAGAAGGATGATGAGACCTCCATGGATCAGGTGGATTCCGAGCTTCTTCCATTCCCACCGGAACCGTTGTGCATGGGCGGCAATCAGATTGAGCAAAAGCACGCCAATGAGAAGGTGTCCGCCGGGAAACACCGGGACCGAACCCCCTCCGCCCGGCAATGGCCACCAGACGATGAGGCTCTCGAAATACCGCGCTTGGACATCGTGAATACTCGAACTCACCTGCGCGAGCGTGCCCACAAAGACCAGGACCATCGTGAGCGACAGACAAACAAGGGTCAGCCGCAGCGACGCGAGCACGTTCACCACACGATGCCAAAATTCCCTCACGGTGCCAAAGCCCCCTGCTCTGCACCGCCCATCCGAACGCTGCCGATCCAATCCAGAAAGTCGGATTTCTGGGCCGAGACGAGGTCCGCATTTCCACGCATCTTAAAAAAATACGTCCCTTCGGAAGTCGGCACCATGGCGGCGAGAATCCGTCCATCCTTCTGAGAATCAGCCCCTTCGGCAAGCCCCTCGAGATCGACAATCCGCGCCTCACCCAAAGGAACCTTCCGCATTTCGGAGATCCGTGTGAGTTCGTCCTCGGAGATTGCAGCACGTCCCAGTTGCCCCAACCAGCGGTTCACATTTTCCAGAACCCCGCCCGCCGGACCGCCCAAGCGGATCAGCGAGACATCCGCCTCGCCCCCCCCGCTGCCATTCACGAGGAAGCTGGCCTGCCGCATCGCTGTTCGAGGCTGCGCCTTCCATCCCGTAGGCGGCTTGTCGGAAATCTGCGTGTTTCCCTCCTCCGGGATCGCGGAGACCGCAGGCATTGCTGGCATCGCGGCAGGAGGAGTGGCCTCCGGCTTGCTCACGCGATAAACCCGGATGCCGTCGTCCTTGCAGCCCGCCATCGCACAAACGGCAGCCAGCGCAGTGAACGAAAATTTCGCGCTCATCTCGTGCTCAAAGCGGCGTCCACCGCGAAAGCACTCGCTTCGAGCGCTCTTCAACCGGCCTTCGGAAAACTTTCCGAAGAAGTAAGAAAATCGATTTCATGCGTCAGACTCTGGCATGAAGGATCGAAAGTTTCAAGTCGCACCCGCAACCAGCAATTCTCATTATGACATTTCGGGGGTGGCAAAGCCCCATTCCCTCTCAGCCTGAAGCCGTGCCCTGATGAAGGCTTGTCCCAGAGGGACATCGGAGCATAGCCGGTGGTGACAACCACGGGGTTCCAATATATAAACCGAACTCGCCCGGGTGGGGCGACGGAACTCCGATGTCTTCCACTCACCTCAGCCTCAACTACCATCTGGTCTTTGCCACCAAAAATCATGTGCTCTGCCTCGACCGGACATGGCGAGGTCGGCTGCATGGTTTCCT
>JBBQRY010000162.1:0-5188 GCA_038214335.1 Chthoniobacterales bacterium | reverse complement strand
TGAAAAGTGCAATCGGCGATGGAAGGTCAGGGAGCATAGGCGTCCCGCCTGTGGGGAGTGGAGACTCCGCAGACAATAGCCAGTCACCAAACAGGCGAGACGCCTGTTCTCCCTGTTTGCACTTTTCGGAGATGCGCCCCTGCAGACAGGTCGCTGCGCGCATGTTTTGCCCATCCTGAAAGACAGAATCCACGGGGTCTTGCCAGTCTCGGCGCGGACGGCTATGGTCTGCGACCCGCGCCCAATCTGCCTACCATGTCCGAAATTTCCCGACGCCGCACATTTGCCATCATTTCCCATCCAGATGCTGGCAAGACGACTCTCACTGAAAAGTTTCTTCTGTATGGAGGGGCTGTGCAGTTGGCGGGCAGCGTCACCTCGCGAAAAAACCAAAGGGCGACCACGAGCGATTGGATGGAGCTGGAGAAGCAGCGAGGGATTTCGGTGTCATCGACCGTGCTGCAATTCGATTACAACGGCTGCGTGGTGAACCTGCTCGACACGCCGGGGCACAAGGATTTCTCGGAGGATACCTATCGGGTGCTCACGGCGGTGGATGCGGCGGTGATGGTGATCGATGCGGGCAAGGGCATTGAGTCGCAGACGCGCAAACTTTTCGAGGTGTGCCGTCAGCGCGGGGTGCCCATTTTCACGTTCATGAACAAGCTGGACCGTCCGGCGCGTCCGGCACTCGATCTCCTCGACGAGCTGGAGAGCGTGCTGGGGATTCATGCGCTGCCGATGAACTGGCCGCTGGGGGACGGGCCTGAGTTCAAGGGGGTCTATGATCGTGCGAAGCAGGCGATGCATTTGTTTGAGCGCACTCCGGGGGGAGCTTATCGCGCGGCGGTTGCGGTGAAGGACATTCATGATGACGCGGTGAAGCGAACGGTGGCGCCCGATGTGTATGCGCGCGTATGCGACGAGTTGGCCCTGCTCGATGGTGCGGGCACGGAGTTCGATATCGACGCCGTGCGTGCGGGACGGGCGACGCCGGTTTTTTTCGGCAGTGCCATGAATAATTTTGGCGTGCAACTCCTGCTGGACGCGTTTCTGGAGCTGGCCCCGCCCCCGGCTCCGCGCCAGAGTGGCGACCAAATCATCCAACCGGATTCCGCCGCATTTTCCGGCTTTGTTTTCAAAATTCAGGCCAACATGAATCCGAAACACCGGGATCGCGTGTCGTTTATCCGGGTCGTCTCGGGCTGCTTCAAACGCGACATGGTGGCGCATCATGTGCGGCTGGGAAAGACGGTGCGGCTGGGGAATTCGCAGCGCCTGTTCGCGCAGGATCGCGAGACGGTGGATGAGGCGTGGGCGGGGGATGTGGTCGGGATTGTGGGGAACTACGATTTTCGCATTGGCGACACGGTGAGCGAGGATCCGACGATTGCGTATCGGGAGATTCCGCGTTTCGCCCCAGAGTGCTTCGCCTACCTGCGCAATGCGAGCACCGCGAAATTCAAACGCTTTCGCGAGGGTTTGGATCAACTGCTCAAGGAAGGTGTGGCGCAGGCGTTTGACCTGCCGGATTCCCTTCAACGGGTGCCGCTGCTCGGCGCGGTGGGGCCACTCCAGTTCGAGGTGATGCAATACCGACTGGAGAGTGAATACAGTGCCGATTGCCGGGTGGAATCCGCTGCATGGCAATTCGTGCGCTGGCCGCTGGAGAAGGACTCCGGACGTCCGCTGACCGACCGTCCGGCTCTCATGTTGCCGACGGGCTGCACACTCGCACGTGATGCGTTTGACCAATGGGCCGTGCTGTTGCTCAGCGCATGGACCGCAGGATACCTCGAGGAGAAAAATCCTGAGTTCACCTTTGTCGCGATGCCGCCCTCGCAGGGGTGACCCTTACACGCAATTTCGATGTCAAATGATTCCCCGGCAGCTGACCCATCTGAATCGGTCTCATGAAACGCAACGCTATCTAAAACGACTTCATCCCCTCGGTTTATGCTGGGATTATAAGTTCTGGGACTGACCCCTTCGGCGGCTTCACTCCGCGTTGATCGTATAGGTGCGCACGCTCTCGCTTTTGCCTTTGACCGTGATCTCCGCGACGGGCCGGAACGGGAACCGGCTCCGGGTGGCAACGTAGGTGTATTCGCTCACGAGGATGTCTACCTCCGGGTAGTCGCGCGTGGACTGCTCCAGCCGGGATGCGAGATTGACCGCGTCCCCGATCGCCGTGAATTCCATCCGCTGCTTCGAGCCGATGTTGCCGACAATCGCAAGGCCGGTATTGATGCCGATCCCGATTTCGAGCAGGGAAATATTCCTCTCGGCGGCGTCCTCGGAAACCGCCCACCTGGATTTCAGTTCCGCGAGCGCCGTCCGCATGTCCAGCGCCGCCTGAACAGCGTGTTCTTCCTGAAACTCGTCGTCGCGCAGCGCGCCGAAAAGTGCCATGAGGCCGTCCCCCATGAACTTGTTGAGATGCCCGTGGTTTTTGAAAATCGCCTCGATCATTTTTTCAAAATACTGGTTGAGAAACGCGGCGATCTGCTCCGGACTCGACTGCTCGGAAAAATTCGTGAACCCCCGCACATCCGCGAAGAGGACGGTCACTTTTTTGCGATGGCTGAAAAGCTCGGCGAATTTCCCCGCATAGATGATTTCCTGCAGGATGTCCTCCGAGACATAGCGTGCCAGAGCGCCCTTGAGATCCTCGCGCTGCTGCAACCCCGTCGTCATCTCGTTCAGGGCCTTCGCCACTTCGCCGAATTCATCCCGCGAGTCGAGGTGCAGGGTCTGCCGGTAATCCCCATGGGAGATTTTTTCCACGAACGAGCGGATCTGTCCCAGCGGGGAGGCGAGCCGGCGGGCGGCCAGCTTGGAAAACAGCCAGGCAAAGACGACCGACCCCGCCAAGGCCAGCACCCCGCTCCAGAGCAGCCCGCTGAGTTCTTTCAGCGTGTCATCCGCGCTCACGTCAACGCCGACCGTCGCCACCGCCCCGCCGAGCGCGTCGCGGACGGGAACGCTGGCGGTCAGCCAATCCCCCCATTGGTCGCGGAGGAAATGATCCTCCACATGGCCTTCGTTCAGCCGGTATTTGAAATCCGGGCTTTCAGGCTTGTAGATGTCTCCGACATTCGACTTGTCCTCGCTGTGCTCCTCGGAGTCCACCACAAATTGGGCTTTGGCCGGATCGTCCGGATACGGGCGCATGGTGTAGAGGAATTTGACATTGATGTCCTGTCGCTGGTTGGCATCCCGGGCATTCCTCAGTTGCTTCTGGACGTGCAGATACTCCGGTCCGGACTGGTCTGCGCGCGTCTGGATTTTCTCATGCTCGATGGCATCAATCAGCGAGGCCGTGGTGGCGGCAATCGAAAGCACGTTCGTCTGCATGAGTCCGAAGACGAGTTTTCGGGCGGGGAGATAGACGAATGTCGCCGCAAGCAGGCTGCTCAGAAGGGCGACCACCAGCGAATAAAGAAAAACTTTTGTTTGGAAATGCATGCCGAGGGATCCTTGGGAGCAGAATACACTGATTTAGCCGCAAAAGAACGCAAAGAACGCAAAAAGACCCCATTTTCTATCCAGACCAATCCCAACCCCGCCAGCAGTAACAGAGCCACAGATTATCTCGGAGACGCTCATGTTGTGAACGTGGCCGCTCACATAAAGCTTTGCGCCGTTCTCCCTCAGAGCATCTCAGAAACCAACCAAAGTGGTCCGCGAGATTGCGCTATTTTGCGTTCTTGATTTCCAGCAGGTCTTTCATCGTGCGCGATAGATCGGCGGAACGGTTCACGCCGCCAAAGGCATCGTGCAGCCCGAGATAGAGCCGATAGATCTGGTCGTAGGTTTTTTTCGCGCCAGCACGGGGTTTGTATTCGATGGCTTTGAGCGACGTCATCGCCTTCTGGGCCGTAGAAAATTTTTTAAAAACCCCTGCTATGACCGCTGCCGAGACGGCGGCACCGAGTGCGCAGGCTTGGCTGGATCCTGCAACCCGCATCGTGCGTCCGGTCACATCGGCGTAGATTTGCATGAGCATCGGGCTCTTTTCGGCGAGGCCGCCGGCGCAGACAACCCGTTTGACGGGAACGCCGTATTCTTCGATGCGCTCAATGATCGCGCGAGCTCCAAAGGCCGTGGCCTCGATGAGGGCGCGATAAATTTGGGCACGTGTCGTGTGGAGGGTCGTGCCCACCAGCAATCCAGAGAGCATCGGGTCCACAAGGATGGTGCGGTTGCCATTGTTCCAATCCAGCGCCAGCAATCCGCTCGCCCCGGGAGCTTCCGCGGCGACCTCTTTTTCTAGGCGGTCGTAGAGTCCCTTCTCGTTGCCACAGATGGTTTCAATCCACCATTTGAAAATATCCCCAACAGCCGATTGCCCTGCTTCGATGCCGTAGAATCCAGGCAGGATTGCCCCTTTGACAATTCCACAAATCCCGGGAATATCAGCGACGGATTTACTCGCTGGCACGACCGCACAATCGCAGGTCGATGTGCCGATCACCTTGACCAGCGTGCCTTCGGCGATGCCGCTGCCGATGGCTCCGTAGTGAACATCCATCTCGCCGATGGCAATCGGAATCCCGGCAGGAAGGCCGAGGCGGTCGGCCCATTCTTTGGAAAGCGCGCCAGCGGCTGACGTCGCGTCGAATGCGGCGGTGTGCAGGCGGTCGCGTAGGTCCGCGAGTTTCGCATCAAGCTTCGCAAGAAACTTTTTGTCGGGCAGCCCGCCCCACTCGTCGCAGAAAAGGGCCTTGTGCCCAGCGGCACAAATCCCTCGGCGCACTGCGCGAGGATCGCTGATGCCGGCGAGGACGGAAGGAATCCAATCCGAAAGCTCCACCCAACTGAACGCCGCTTCAAAGACTGCCGGATCCGTCTTGAGGCAGTTCCAGATCTTGCTCCAGAACCACTCGGAGGAATATGTGTTTCCGCATTTTGCGATGTATTGCGGACGAAACTTCGCGGCTAGTTCCGTGATCCGCGCGGCTTCGCGCCAGCTTGTGTGGTCCTTCCACAACCAGCATTGGGCGTTCAGGTTTTTGCGCCACTTCGGCAGCATCCCCAGCGCACGATTTTTGGCGTCCACCGGAATCGGGCTCGACCCCGTTGTATCCACGCCGATTCCCACAATCTGATCGGCGCGAAAGCCCTTCGTCTTGGCAGCCTCCGCTAGGGCACCCTTGACCGATTTCTCAAGACCGGCCAGATAATC
>JBBQRY010000161.1:0-5201 GCA_038214335.1 Chthoniobacterales bacterium | reverse complement strand
GGGATGACCGCGAGCTGGATTTTTCGCGCTTTGAGATCGGCGGCGTGAGCAATATCAACCCCGGATGCCGTGGTCTCACTGATGATCACCCCCTCGCCGCAACTCGAGGTGGTGGGCGACCCGGTGCAGGAACTCAAAATCCCCGAAAACCATGAACTCAGCACATCGGTGCGCGTGCGGGTCAATCTGACCGATATTGCGTCGGCGGAGCCTTCCAGCATGGCTGAGGCCCGAACGATTGCTTATGCCATCTACCTGCTCACGCGCGAGCAGGCGGTGACCACGAATTATCTGCTCAATTTGCAGGACACCTTGAAGCGGGCTTTCTGGGCGAAAACGTGGAATACAGACCTGACTTCCGCTTACCTCGCAGCGAGCTGGCAGCTTCTGCAAAAGGCCGACACCGCCAATTCACTGATCCGAGGCTATCAATCGGGGAAGGTGCCAAAGTCGGAGTGCGGGGATTTTTTCGATGAGTTCTCCGCCGATTCCCGCTACCTGGCCCTGCTGGCGAGGCATTTTCCTGACCTGCTCCGCAAAGTGACCACGCAGGAATTCGAGCGCATTCTCGCGCTGATCGGGGAGGGAAGATACAACAAGCTCTCCGCCGCCTATGCCGTGCTGGCCTTGAAAAGCTACGCGCAGTTGATTGCCCTGAATCCTCCCAAGCTCAGCATTGCGGGGCTCACGCTCGAAGGGAAGCTCGTCCAGCGCGCTCCGATCCCCATCGATTACACCAAGCTGCTCTTTGGAAATCGAGGTGGTCCAGCCGTGAAGGCGTCGTTTTTGGAAAAACGATCATGCCCGGGACTGGGATCTTTCTGCCTTTCCGCACGGGCTTCCCGCCGACAAGTTCCCGAGGACCTGAGCGAGAAATTGCACACTGGAATCTTTTCCATGAAGCAGATTGTTTGCCGAGGCCTGCCAATGATGATTAACAAAGGACTCGGCGATGCGAAGAGTTTCATCGCGGGTGACCGGGACGGATTGAGAAAGTGCCGAGTGTTGGAAAAATAAGCTCAGTGAGCAAATCCAGGCAACGTGCAGTCGATGGCATCTTCGTTTCATCTCACCCCGTCTGGCGACGAGACCATATTTCCACGGCAACCCGCTCTCCGGCGGAGATTGCGTCATCCTCATCAAGGATCTGCCGCTGAAAGGTGCACAGGTGCTCAAAGGCGGATCCAAGTCGAAGCCCATCCGTCTGGTGGATGGAGACCATGAAATCGACTGCAAGGTCAATGGGATCGCTGTCGGTCTCAAGGCATGCTTTGTCAAAAAGGCATGAGGCTGGCTGGCGAATCCGGATTTCATGAACCGCTGGATTTCCCCCGAGGCATTCGAGACCTCGGGCCATCTTGTATTTGGATGGCAGATGCCGTATAGTGGGGGCATGGATAAATCGGTGATGGCCGTTGAGATTCGTGCGCTCATTCCAACGAATGCGGGATGGGCCGTATTCCTTGGGAATGATGACAAGATTTTTGTCATTTATGTGGAGGCCGGTGTCGGGTCGGTCATTGGCATGTTCCTCAGCGGCGTCGATAAGGAACGTCCGCTCACGCACGACCTCATGGGCCACCTGCTTGCCGCCGTGGGCGCAAAAGTAGAACGCGTGGTGATCAACGATATCAAAAATGGGACCTACTTTGGACGGCTCATCCTCTCGGCGGAGAATGAGCTACAGCAGAAAAAGATCATCGAGCTGGATGCCCGCCCGAGCGATTGCATGGCCATGGCCGCGCAACAAAAAGCCCCGATTTACGTGAGCAAGGTCGTCTGGGAAGAAGTCGAAGACATGTCCGACCTGCTGAGTAAACTTCAAAACGAACACCCCGGCGAGACCGCCTGAGCGCGGAATGCCGCTGCGCTGCTACGGCTCTGGATTGGCTTTGATGAATTTCGCGAACCATTCCCCGGAAGGCTCGATCACGAGCGACATGGATTTTTTGTCCACGTGGGTGAGTCCAAAGTTGGCGGCGTAGCCTTCCGCCCATTCGTAGTTATCGATGAGCGTCCATGGGAAGTAGCCCCGCACGTCCACGCCATCGTTCATCGCCCGCCGCATTTGGTTCACGTGTTCGCGGAAGTAGCGGATTTTCTTTTGCTCGCTTTGAGTGCCGATGCCGTTCTCCGAGACAACAATGGGCTTGCCGTAGCGGTGATACACGGATTTGAGCACCTCGTAGAAGCCTTCGGGATCAATCTCCCAGCCGTTCTGGGTGTAGTTCGAGGTCAGTTCGCCGTGCGGACGCTTGATGAACCGAATCGCTGAGGCGTCCTGCGAATAATAGTAGTTCACGCCAACGATATCCATCGTGTCCGCCACCTTGTCGAGGTGATCCCAATTCTGGTGCATCATCATGTTATAAATCGAGAAGGCGGGATCCTGAAGCCGGTTCTTTCGCCAATTTGGAATGGAATAGATTCCCATCACGATCGCATCAGGACGCTTTGCATGAATGATCCCTGCGGCATCGCGAAACATTCGCACCGCCACCTTGGAGGCCTTCTTGAGCGCACCGGGAGTCACCAGCAATCCCGGAGGCCAATGTCCGCCAAAATACCCAATATAAAGGTCGCCATTGGGTTCGTTTTGCGGAACAAAAATCCGGACATGCGGAGCGAGTGCGCCGACCATTTTGGTGACATACGTATTCCATGCCGATTCGACATCGGGATGCAGGAAATTGGATTTCGCCTTGTTTTTCGTGTCATAGAGCCAATCCGGGAATGTGAAATGCCACAGTGTGACGACGGGTTCAATGCCTGCCGCGCGGAGGGTTTTTGCCATGCGCACATATTGGCGGATTGCGGCCTCGTTGAAGACGCCGGGCTTAGGTTCCACGCGACCCCATTCGATTCCGAATCGGTAATGGTTCACCCCCAGCTTTTTGAGGGCGGCCACATCCTTGTCGAAGCGCGTCCATGAAAATGTCGCATCATCGCCGCGCGGAGGGATATGCCCCTCATCCGCAAAGACATCCCAATCCGTCCGGAAATACTCTGGCGAACCCTTTGCCACGCCGCGATCTTCGTTCTGGAAGCTGGCCGTCGAGGTCCCCCACCAGAATTTTCCGGTTTTCGGCTTTGTGGCCGCCGGAACCGGTTGCTCGTATGCCTTCGGGGGCATCACGCAGGAAGTGAGAAAAAGGGACGAGAAGAGAAGGAAAACGTATCGCATGGCCATCGTTGGTGACGGCTTGATTTTTACGCCGTGGACCCGCACACTGCAACCATGAATACCAGAGAACTCCTCGCTGCGGCCGCTTCCTTCCTGTTGCCAATTGCCGCCTGGGCTGCCAGCGATGCGTTTCATGCTCCGGATAGCATTGTCCTAAAAAGCGGGCAAACTGTGCGGGGAATGATCTTGAAGAACTCGTTCGACTCGGTCTTGATGCAGGAAGAATTCGGCGAAAAGGCTTACCCCAAAAATGACATCGTGCGGATCCGCGACGCATCTGACCTCGCGACGGCATTCACCGACATCGCCCGCAAGGGAGACCTGCCCTCATGGCGGGTTATTGCCAATGACCTCCGCACCCATGACAACGTCCGCTCGATGGTGCAAATCCCGGCGACCGCCGTGGATAACGGAACATTCCAGAACGTCCCGTATCTTTCTTTTCGCGTCAACGACCATGTCGAGATGAACGTGTATGGAGATCCGAACGATCCGGCGGGCATTGAGTTTGGACTCTATGGACCCCGGCGCACGGACCGGAAACTTCAGCACACTTTGCGCGCATATTTAGCGGGCTTTCTCACCAGCCGCGATGAAGTGCGTGCCCTCTACGCCCTGGATTTCAAGGGCGGATCGAAAAAGGCGGGTGCCGTGACCTTCGAGATCACTCCTCCCAATGCTCCAGATGCCTATGGTGCATGGTGGATCTCGCTTTACAACAGCAACAGCCTCAACGAGGTGCGGCTCTCTGATTCCGAATATGCCAAGCTCACCAAACCCGTCGATGAGGTCGAGGACCGCCAAGGTCACCTCCTCAACCACGAATGGACAGCCAAGGACCTTGCAAAATCCGAACGCTTGGAATCCCTCGACGATCCCTCGGTGCTCCTGCGCGGATTCTATCGCGATAAAAAGGGAGACTTCCGGCTTGTCACAGAAAAGACTTCCGAGTGATTGGCCCTCTGTCCTTGGGGCTTTCAGCCTCTAAATGTCTGTCCCCTTTTGCTCCGTCGCCGACAGATTGGCATCTGATGCTTGACCCTGTGGGCGCGCTTGACCACGATGCCGGTCCCAATTTTGAAGACTTACGACACATCTTGCTGGGAAATTGATTTTCTTGCCACGAATCCAACCGTGCGTGCGAAGCGGTTCGGAATGCCGGAGGAAGCGAAAGCTGTGCGGTATCCGATCCGGCTCCTGCGGTATTGGTTCGGATACCACCTGCTGCGGGAGGAATTTCAACGCGCGGGGCGACCGCTCTCGGTCGCGGAGATCGGGGTCCACCGCGGGCAGATGCTCGAGTTTGTGCGGTCGGCTCCCGGCGACGTGCGCTGGTCGAAATGGACGGCAGTGGATGCCGTGATGCTGACCGAAAAGCTCGAGAAGGCGGGGTATGAGGATTTTTTTGAGGCGAACTTGGAAGATCCGGGATTTGCGCTGCCGGCGACTTACGACTGTGCGATTTTGCTGCATGTGCTTGAGCATTTGTCTGAGCCCGAGGCCGCATTGAAAAAAATTGCGGCGGGGATTGCTCCGGGCGGTTCTCTTATCGGAGGATTTCCTGTGGTGCCATGGTTCCTGCAGCCGCAGCGTGAGGCGCATGTGCGGAAAAATGCCGGACCCATGGGGCATGTGAGCGTGTTTTCTCCTGAGCGCGTGCGTGAGATGGCTCGCGGAGCGGGGCTGGTCGCGGAATTTGTGAGCGGTGCATTTTTTCTGCGGAGCAAAGGAAGCCAGCTCGAAAACTCTGCGGCATGGCTGCGATTCAATCTTTTTTGGGGTCGCCAATTTCCGGGCTGGCCGGGGGAAATCTACTGGCTCATGCGGAAACCATCCTAACCGTGAGCAATTCGCAAGAATCGAGCCTTGATCGTGTGCTCCGACCGGTCCACAGTAGCCTCTCTCACGTATTGAACTCACCGTTGTCCACGCACTATAAACCCAAAGACGAATGCGGCGTTTTTGCCGTTTTCGGCCATCCCGACGCGGCTCTTCTGACGTATTACGGGCTCTTCGC
>JBBQRY010000160.1:0-5215 GCA_038214335.1 Chthoniobacterales bacterium | reverse complement strand
CGGACTCATCCCGGAACTCTGACCCCATAGAGAAGCATTTTGGATCGAGCCGGTGGCCGTGAGCCTGAAAACCGCAGAAGAATTGACAGCGGATTTCACAGATAACACGGATAGAGACAGTTATGAATATTCTTGGCGCTTCGCGACTCACCTTGCGGGTGAATAGGGCTTGCGTTTCAACTCTTTCAATAGCCGTAATACGTGGTTCCAACTGAGTTTTTTAAGGTGGGGCAAGGATGCGTTGAAAAATTTCTGCAACCAGCCTTGACAGCGGCGCCATTAGCTGAACTAATACGTCCTTTCACAAACATGATTTCGGCACCATCCACCAAGCGCTCCGGACCCAATCCCATCGTCCTCTGGCTTTTCTCATCCATCGGCAAAAAAACCGTTGTGGCCCTTAGCGGCATCGTCCTTGTAGGCTTTGTCACCGGGCACCTTCTGGGCAACTTCACCATCTACCTCGGGAAGGACTGGCTGAACGCCTACGCCGAGCATTTGCAGAGCCTCGGACCGCTCCTCTGGGTAATCCGGCTGTTCCTGCTCGCTGTGGTTGGCTCGCACATTTTCTTCACCATGCTGCTCTGGAAGGAAAACCAGGCGGCGCGTCCAAAAAAATACATTGCGTCCGATCCGATCCAGACGACAGTTTTCGCCCGCACGATGCGCCTGAGCGGGCTCATTGTTCTGGCATTCATCGTTTTCCACCTTGCCCACTTCACTGCGGGAATCGTGGATCCTTCTTTCAAGACGATGACCACCACGCTCGACGGACACACCGTTCACGACGTTTACGGCATGGTGGTCGTTGGCTTCAAAAATGTGCCGGTGAGCATCTTTTACATCATCGCCCTCTTCCTGCTCATGATGCACCTCAGCCATGGCATTGGCAGTCTCTTCCAGACTCTGGGCGTGACGAACCGCGCCACGCGCCCGCTCATTGAGAAGGTGACCGTCGCCTTCGCATGGCTCCTCTTCCTCGGTTATATCTCCATCCCCATTTCTGTCCTTACTGGAATTGTCAAATGACACTCGACGCAAAAACACCCGCTGGTCCGCTTGACAAAAAGTGGACGTCCTTCAAGAACACCGCCAAGCTCGTCAATCCAGCGAACAAGCGGAAATTCGACATCATCATTGTCGGTTCCGGTCTGGCCGGAGCCGCTGCTGCCGCCACCTTGGCCGAGCAAGGCTACAAGGTGAAATGCTTCTGCTATCAGGATAGCCCGCGCCGCGCCCACTCGATTGCGGCGCAGGGTGGCATCAATGCCGCGAAGAACTACCAGAACGACGGCGACAGTGTTTACCGCTTGTTCTACGACACGATCAAAGGCGGCGACTTCCGCGCCCGTGAGGCCAACGTCCATCGTCTGGCCGAAGTGAGCAACCAGATCATCGACCAATGCGTCGCCCAAGGTGTGCCGTTCGCACGCGAGTATGGTGGACTCTTGGACAATCGGTCGTTTGGCGGCGCCCAGGTCTCGCGCACGTTCTACGCCCGCGGCCAGACAGGTCAGCAGCTTTTGCTGGGTGCCTACTCCGCCCTGAGCCATCAGATTGCGCTTGGAAGTGTCGAAATGTTTTCCAAGACAGAAATGCTGGATCTCGTTCTTGTGGATGGACATGCCAAAGGCATTGTCACCCGCGACATGACGACGGGCGAGATCACCTCCCATGCCGGCGACGCGGTCCTGCTCTGCTCCGGCGGCTACGGAAACGTCTTTTACCTCTCGACGAATGCCCGCGGTTGCAACGTGACCGCGACCTACCGCGCCTACAAACGCGGCGCGCTCTTTGCCAATCCCTGCTTCACCCAAATCCATCCGACCTGCATCCCGGTGAGCGGCGAATACCAGTCGAAGCTCACACTCATGAGCGAGTCCCTCCGCAATGACGGACGTGTCTGGGTGCCAAAGCGCAAAGAAGACTGTGCGAAAGATCCTAAGGACATTCCAGAAGATGCCCGCGATTACTATTTGGAGCGGAAATACCCGAGCTATGGCAACCTTGCCCCACGCGACATTTCCTCGCGCTCGGCCAAGGAAGTCTGCGACGACGGACGTGGAGTCGGCCCCGGCGGACTCGGCGTTTATCTGGATTTTGCAGACGCCATCAAGCGCCTTGGCAAGCACGTCATCGAGGAACGCTACGGCAACCTCTTTGAAATGTATGCCAACATCACCGGTGAAAACGCCTACGAGCGCCCGATGCGGATCTATCCAGCCGTCCACTATACAATGGGCGGACTCTGGGTGGACTACAACCTGATGAGCAATGTTCCCGGACTCCATGTGCTCGGTGAGGCCAACTTCTCCGACCACGGTGCGAACCGCCTCGGAGCCAGTGCGCTCATGCAAGGCTTGGCGGATGGCTATTTCGTGCTTCCCAATACGCTCGGCACGTATATGACCGCGCAATTTGGCAAAAAAGTCGATGCGAAGGCCCCAGCGTTTCAGGAAGCCGTCGATGCCGCCAAGGCCCGTGTGCAAAAGCTCATGAGCATCAAAGGCACCCGCAGCGTGGACAGCTTCCACCGCGAGCTGGGCAAAATCATGTGGGACAAATGCGGGATGGCCCGCGACAAAGCCGGCCTCGAAGAAGCGCTGCGCCTCATCCCGAAACTTCGCGAAGAGTTCTGGAGCAACCTCAAGCTTCTCGGCACGGCGGATGGGATCAATATGGAACTTGAACGCGCTGGTCGCGTGGCGGATTTCTTGGAGTTCGGCGAACTCATGTGCCTCGATGCCCTGAACCGTAACGAATCCTGCGGCGGTCACTTCCGCACCGAATATCAGACTCCCGAAGGCGAAGCCCTGCGGAATGACGACGACTACGCGTTTGTCTCCGCATGGAAATACGAAGGCCAAGGCACCGCCCCGACCCTCGTCAAAGAACCTCTCGTCTATGAGGAGGTCAAACTCGCCACCCGTAGCTACAAGTAATCCAACCGCTTTTTAACGATCATGAAATTCAATCTGGAAGTTTGGCGTCAGACAGGCCCGAAGACCGAGGGCAAAATCGAAAAATACGAGGCAAACAATATCCCAGCCGAGGCGTCGTTCCTCGAAATGCTGGATATCGTCAACGAAGACCTCACGAAGAAAGGCGTTGAGCCCATCCAGTTCGACTCCGATTGCCGCGAAGGCATCTGCGGGAACTGCTCGCTCACGATCAACGGCGTGCCCCATGGCCAAGGCCGTGGCACCACCTGCCAGCTTTACATGCGGAAATTCCGCGACGGCCAGACGATCACGATCGAGCCATTCCGTGCGGATTCCTTCCCGGTCGAACGCGACCTCGTCGTCAACCGCGAAGCCTTCGAACGCATCATGCAGGCCGGTGGGTTCATCAGCGAACGCGCCGGGTCCGCGCCAGATGCCAATTCCGTGCCGATTCCAAAAATTGTGGCCGATCAATCCATGGACGCCGCCGCCTGCATTGGCTGCGGTGCCTGTGCCGCCGCCTGCCCAAATGGCTCGGCCATGCTCTTTGTCAGTGCCAAGGTCACTCACCTCGGACTTCTGCCCCAAGGCGAACCCGAGAATGACCGCCGTGTGCTCAACATGGTCCGGCAGATGGACAAAGAAGGCTTCGGCAATTGCTCGAACTACTACGCCTGCGAAGCCGTCTGCCCAGCCGGCATCCCCGCCTCGTTCATCGCCCGCATGAATCGCGAATACTCGTTCGCATCAATCAAGCAGTCCGTCGGCATCGCGGTCTGATCTCGTCTCGACCTTTGTCCTGATGCGCAGTTTCAGATTGTGAAAACAGGCATTCGGGAACTGTTGGATTTGTAGCGGCCTCAGTTTCAAAAAAAGTCATTCATCCCAGGCCCCGCTCTTCGACCTCGTCCTCATCCCATCCGAGCACGTGTCCAATTTCGTGGAGGAGGGTGGTGCGGACCTCATCCGTGAACGAGAGGCCTTCTTCTTCGGAGAAAGCGTGGATGTTTTCGAGCCAGAGGCGGATGCGGGCGACGGGATCGGACTCGAAATACCCGAGGGTATCGGATTCGACGCCGGTGGCTTCATCCTCGGGGGACGGGACGGATTCCAGGATGATGGGAACCTCTTGAAGGTGGGTGCGAAGCTCGAGGGGAAGCTCCGCGATGGTGCGGGCGACGACGGGTTCTGCGAGGGCGAGAAGTTTCGGCCAATCCATGAAAAGAACCTTCCCGGTTGAAACCTCGATGGCAAACAGATATTGAGTGCTCACCATGATGAATTCTGAAAACGCAAAAAACCCGTTGAGAGAAGGATTGGGATATCGGGCGATGGCGGAGCCCTGTTCGCTGGTGATTTTTGGGGCCACCGGCGATCTCACCCATCGGAAGCTGATCCCCGCACTCTATAATTTGGCTGTCGATGGCGCCCTGCCACCGGCGTTGTCGGTCGTCGGGTTTGCGCGGCGTGACAAGTCGGATTCCGGGTTTCGCAGCGAACTCGAAGTGGCCGCGCGAAAGCATTCCCGGCAGAGTATCCATGATGAAATCTGGGAAAAATTTGCTGAATCGATTTGTTACCATCGGAGTGAGTTTGACGATTTGGCGGGCTACGAGTCGCTTGCCGAGCGTCTGGCGGCGTTGGATGCGAGCCGTGGCACCCAAGGGAACCGCCTGTTTTATTTGGCGGCGGCACCGGACCAGTTTGAGGTGATTTTGGAAAACCTGCGCAAGAGCGGGCTGAATCGTGGAGGCGCAGGGGGCTGGGCACGAGTGATTGTCGAGAAGCCGTTTGGAACCGATCTGCCCAGCGCACGGCATTTGAATGACCTTGTGGAGGGTTCGTTCCAGGAAAAGGACACCTACCGGATCGATCACTACCTGGGCAAGGAGACGGCGCAGAACATCATGGTCCTGCGATTTGCCAATGCGCTTTTTGAGGCGATGTGGAATGCGCGGTATATCGACCATATTCAAATCACCGCCAGCGAGCCGCTCGGGGTCGAAGGCCGCGCCGGGTATTACGACAAAGCCGGCGCGCTGCGCGACATGGTGCAGAATCATTTGCTCCAGCTCCTGTGTCTCACAGCCATGGAACCGCCGGCAGGGTTGGATGCGGACGCCATCCGGGACGAAAAGGTCAAGGTGTTGCGCTCGCTGCGTCCGATTCAGGGGGAGGATGTTGCCAAGTATGTGATCCGGGGACAATACGGAGCGGGGGCGATCAACGGAAAGCGCGTGGCCGCCTACCGTGATGAGGCCAACGTCGATCCG
>JBBQRY010000159.1:0-5248 GCA_038214335.1 Chthoniobacterales bacterium | reverse complement strand
CCACCACCACCATCGAAAGCCCCGTCCCTGCCCACGCATGGCCCGTCATCTCCAAAGGCCTCCACCGCGAAGTCGTCCGCTTCCTGTCAAAAAAATAGGGATCGGACTTGGATGCGGTGAACCTAGAAAAAGCAATCTTAACCACGGATCACACGGATGGCACTGATATTGAAAGAGTTGGAACACAAGCCCTATTCACCCGCAAGGTGAATCACAAAGCGCAATAAGATTGTCATAACTGCCTCTATGCGTGTTATCTGTGTAATCCGTGGTTCATTCTTCTGCCGGATTTAGGGTGAAGATTGGGCGGGCGAGGCTCCGTCCGAGCCGATATATTTGGGTTCGGACGGAGCCTCACACTCCCGGCACAAGGTGCTCAACCCGTGATGGATGATTGCCTTTGCCACGGGGAATATCAGATACCCGATAGAGTGTTTGTCAATTGAGAGGAAAATAATCACCTTGAGGAATGAGTAAAACACAGCTCCAATGAACGAGGAAAGTCTGCCATCTGGTGAGGCGTTGGAAGAAACCCTGCGCCAAAATTTTGGCCATGCGGCCTTCCGCGATGGACAGGAGGCGGTCATCCGCACGTTGCTGGAAGGGCGTTCCGCGTTGGCGGTGTTCCCCACCGGCGGCGGCAAGTCGCTCTGTTATCAGCTTCCCGCGCTCCTCCTCGACGGACTCACTCTCGTTGTCTCGCCTTTGATCGCGCTGATGAAAGACCAGGTCGATGTGCTCAAGGCGCGGGGGATTGCCGCAGCCCGTTGGGACTCGACGCTTTCTTTGGAGGAGCTCTCAACCGTCCAAGCCTCAATGGCCTCGGGCGAACTCAGGCTGCTCTACATCGCCCCGGAGCGCTTTGTGAGCGAGACGTTCATGGCGCTGCTGCGGCGCACAAAAATCAGCCTGCTCGCGATTGACGAGGCGCATTGTATCTCGGAATGGGGACACAATTTCCGGCCGGAATACCTGCGCCTTGCCGCTCTCGCAAAGAGGCTCCGTATCCCACGCGTGCTCGCACTGACGGCCACAGCCACCCCGGATGTTGCGAAGGATATTCGAAGCAATTTCGAGATGACCGAAAGCGACCACTTCCAAACCTCGTTTCTTCGCCGCAACCTTTCGATCCACATCACAGCGGTGTCCGATCAGGATCGGTTGGCATTGCTCACGACGAAGCTGACCTCCGAACGCCGATTTCCTGCTATCGTCTATGTCACGCTCCAGCACACGGCGGAATCCGTTGCCGCCCACCTGAACCGCGCGGGCGTGAACGCGCGCCCCTACCATGCAGGGCTGGCGGATGACGTCCGTTCCACGGCTCAGGATGCTTTCATGAGCGGAACTTGCGATGTCATTGTCGCCACGATTGCCTTTGGCATGGGAATCGACAAGGCGGACATCCGCGCTGTTTACCACTTCAACCTGCCGAAAACCCTTGAGAATTATCAGCAGGAAATCGGACGTGCGGGCCGCGACGGGTTCCCCTCGCACTGCGAGATGCTGGGCTGTGCGGACGACCTCACCGTGCTCCGCAACTTCACCCTTGGCGACACCCCGGAGGAATCCGCACTGCGTCACCTTGTGGACCACCTCCTGCGTCAAGGAAGCGAGTTCGACATCAGCCGATACGACCTCTCCCGCACGACCGACATCCGCCCGCTCGTCCTTGAAACCATCATCACCTATCTCGAAAAAGAAAAAATCCTCGAACCCGCCGGCAGTTTCTACTCGACGTTCCAGATTGCATTCCGGCATTCCGAGGACCGCGTGATCGCCGGATTTTCCAGCGAGCGTCAGGCATTTCTCCGGGGGATTTTCCGGGAGGCAAAACGCGGACGCCGATTGCTGACGATCGACGCCTCCGCCGTGGCTGAGAAGCTCGGCGAGCCTCGCGAAAGGATCGTGAAAGCCCTCGGCTACCTCGAACAATCTGGCGACATCGAACTCAAACCTGCCGGCCTCCGGCATCGGTTCCGCTTGCTCCCGGGCGCTCAGGATCGCAGTCCACGCGAACTCGCGACATGGCTCTACGGACTTTTCACCAAACGAGAAATCCAAGATCTGGCACGTCTCGACCAGATTGTGGCCTTTGCAGAATCTCCCACCTGCGCCACTCAAAACCTGCTGAGCTATTTCGGGGAATCCCTACCGGAGCCCTGCGGGCATTGCGGGATCTGCGCCGGTGTGGCAACACAGCCACTTCCGCGCAAAAGCGAACGGAAAATTTCTCTCGAAGACCTCAAAGCCATCCGTGCTGTCCAATCCGAAGGCCACGCCGCCCTACGTGCCTCCCGGCCCATGGCTCGGTTCCTCTGCGGCATCAGCAGCCCAGCCATCACACGCGAGCGCCTCACCAGACACGATGCCTTTGGATGCCTCGAAAGCATTTCCTTTCAGGATGTGCTCGCGCAATTGGAAGCAGGGCTTTGAGGCCCATGTTCATAGTGCGAACGGTTCCGTCTGACGGGGTGGATGCGCGGAAGGCAGACCTTGGATACGCCTCCATCTTGGCGAGCATTTGCGCATGGGCGATCTGTCGGCTCAGCAAGGGTGGCGGTCTGGTAGGCCCCATACGGAAATCGTGAGCCCAAGGGCAGGCTGAGTTTTCCTTGCATTTTCGGAGCCGAACTCCGAAATTACAAGGATGATTGCGCGTCCAATTTATCTCGATGCGGTGCGCCGTGCGCTTGCCCGCTCGCCCATCTGCGCCCTGCTGGGTCCGCGGCAGTGCGGGAAGACGACCTTGGCGCGGACGCTCATGGAAACGCCCGAGTGCCACTACTTCGATCTGGAATCCCCGAAGGATCTGCTGCGCCTCGGGAATCCGGAGCTGGCGCTTGGCGATCTGGCCGGACTGGTGATTCTGGACGAAATCCAGATCCGCCCGGATCTCTTTCCCGTCCTGCGGGTGCTGGCGGACCGGACCGATCTCCTGGCGCGGTTTCTCATTCTGGGTAGCGCGTCGCCGGAACTCATCCAGCACGCTTCGGAGAGTCTTGCGGGACGGGTCGAATTCGTGGACCTACACGGGTTCGATCTCATGGAGACCGGCACGGGCGAGATGGACCGCCTCTGGCTCCGGGGTGGATTTCCGCGTTCCTTTCTCGCGGCGGACGACCCGGACAGCGCTGCCTGGCGCGAGGGATTCGTGCGCACCTTTCTCGAGCGCGATCTCCCGCAATTCGGCATCCGGGTGACGGCGCCCGCGATGCGTCGGTTTTGGACCATGCTGGCGCATTCGCACGGGCAGCTTTGGAATGGCTCGGAGTTGGGCCGGGCGATGGGGCTGAGCGACAAGACCGTGAAAAGCTACCTCGACGATCTCACGCGCACCTACATGGTGAGGCAATTGCAGCCTTGGTTCGAGAACGTCGGCAAACGGCAGATCAAATCGCCCAAGATCTACCTGCGCGACTCCGGCCTGCTGCACCATCTCCTGAGTCTCGGCACCGCGAAGGAACTCGCGGGCCATCCCAAGGTCGGCGCGTCCTGGGAAGGATTCGCCATGGAACAGATCCTCCGCGTTACACGGCAGCGCGACGCGTATTTCTGGGCCACCCAAGGCGGCGCGGAACTGGACCTTCTCCTCCTCCGGCAAGGCCGTCGCATCGGATTCGAATTCAAATACTCGGAGAAACCATCCGTCACGCGATCAATGCGGGTGGCACTCGACGACCTGAAACTCGACATGCTCACTATCGTGTGTCCCGGCTCCGTCCAGGCCAGACTCGACCCGAGAATCGAAGTCCGCGGACTCCAAACCATCGAGGAAATTTCCTGCGATTTCCTCTGAACGCTCACAGCGACGATGCACCCATGCTCGTAGCTCAATGCGGAAGGGGGCAGAGGCGTTCCGCCTTTGATCTTTTGCCTAGGCTTGGGTTCCCTGCATTCGTCCATTTTGCCGGAATTATAAGTTCTGGGACTGACGCCAGCTCTGATCCCAGTTTTACGCGGAAAACCATGAGCGTCGTGGTCCAGAGATTGATCGCCGAGTTGGAGCAACTCCCGTAGCGATTTCAGAACGAGAACGGTTCGGTCTGACGAGGCGGATGCGCGGACGGCAGGCATTGTATCCGCCTCCATCTTGCGAGCATTTGCGCATGGGCGATCTGCCGGCGCAGCGAGGGTGGCGGCCTTCGCATCAGGCGGCAGGACTCCTCGGTGAATTCCGGAAGATCGAAGAGATCGTCCGGGGAATCAGCGGAGATGCTTTTCGAGGAGGGTGCGGATTTCATCATTGGCGTAGCGTTCGAGAATACTCCGGAATGGTGGACTCTCCGTATCCAACTGGCAAACACGAACGAGATGCAGGATGTCGGGCAAATCCTTTCCAGCCTTCAGCCGGTCGGCGTTCTTCATGGCGTGGAGCTTGAGGGCGATGAGATGCAGGGGCTGTGGGACCGGCAGCTTCACATCTCCGAAATCGAGAAGGCGACATTCGGCGGTGATCCTAGAAAGAGTCTGCCGCTCGACGAGCATGATATCCACCGGCAACAAATTCGGAGCATCCGTCGGCGGTTCCATCCTGGCAAAGGCATCCGTCTGCCCCACCCATGCATAGCCGAGGCTTTCCAGCGAATCCCTCCAAGCAGTGGCATCCTCGACACAAACCATGAAATCGGCATCCAACGTGGTGCGGGTGTAGCCGTAGGCATTCACCGCGTGCCCGCCAATCACCACAAAGTCGAGAGCCTCCTCGCTGCTGGTCTTCCGCAGCAAGGCAAACAGATCGGGTAAGTCGGACATGCGGGTAAGCATAGGGGAACCGCGCCGCGCCTGTCGAGCGAGGGTGTGGTCAGGCGAGATAAAAGACTTCCCGTAGCGCTTCCGATCGCGGACTGCTGTCGGGATTTGTTTCCATGATGTCTTCCATGAACTTCCACCAGCGCCGACAACTCTCCGTGGACGCGATTTCCGCCCATTGGGCTTCGCTCTCGACCTCGGCGTAGCCGAAAAGTCTGCCAGTCTGCTCGTGCAGGAAGATCGAGTAGTTACGCACCCCGTGATCCTTTAGCGTTTGGGAGAGATCGTCCGGAATCGGATTGTGACGCCGTTCGTAGTCGGTCTCGCGGCCGGGATAAAGTTGCATTGTAAACGCTTTTCGGATCATGGCAGTGGAAGACGAGCAATGTGGAGCGCCTAGGATCAGTTGGCAACTCCATGGACGCGCGTGGTTCGATTCTGTCAATATCCTGTTCGCTCTGGCCGCTCGTCCTCGCAACAATGCGGGTTTAGAAGT
>JBBQRY010000158.1:0-5335 GCA_038214335.1 Chthoniobacterales bacterium | reverse complement strand
ACTCAACCAAGCAACGCCTGACAAAAGGCTATGAAAATTTAGTTCAGAAAACTAAAGAGATTTATAGCGGGGCCGAAGAAAAATCAGAGGTCTGGTTTGAAGAGGCGTTGGAATAGTCCCGGCAGGCGCTACAGGACGCGGGTGAGTTTACAACAGAAGAAACGCAGCAACTGCGCGACTACCTGCGGCGCGATTTGCAAGCAACTGAAGCCGATTTTCGCCGCTGGTCCGAACAGGCCCGTAAACAGCTTGAACCAACGCGGGTGGGCACAGGTTTTCTGGATCTTGTCTCTTCGTTATTGGAGGGTACCTCGGGCGTGTTAGATGATCTTGGGAAGAAGGTCAGCGAAGCTCTCACGTATAAAACTGGGGAAATGACAGGTCCAGGCACCTTGACCTGTACCAGCTGTAAAAAAGATATGCACTTCGACGAGCCCGGGCATATACCGCCTTGCGCTGGGTGCCAGAGCACCACATTTCGCAAGCATTACTAGGGGAGGCACCGCCGGTTTTAATGGGGTGAACACCCCGTAGCCAAGGTGCTTTTAACATCCAAACTGGACACCAGCTCAAGCAAACTTCATGCATACTGAGTTGCCATACATTGTGAAAAAACAACACTTGAAGACACTACTCATTCCCATGAGTCTCGTCCTGACTCTCAGTGGAGACCTGACACTCGCCCAATCAACGCCTGATAGTGCCGCCGGGGCCATGAGCAAATGCCCGGCCATGGGTGTGCAGGCCAGCCCGAACAGAAATACCGCCGCCGGGGCAATGTCCACCGGGGACTGGTGGCCGAACATGCTCAAGCTGAGCATCCTTCACCAGAATAGCGCCAAAGGGAACCCGCTGGGTGAGGACTTCAACTACGCCAAGGAATTCAGTAAGCTCGATCTGGATGCCGTGAAGAAGGACATCTCGCTGAAAATGGATCCCGTCCATGCGAAGATCTCAAAACGATTCCATGAGAACCCGGACCTCTTTCAGAAGGCCTTCGCTAAGGCATGGTATAAGCTCACGCACCGCGACCTCGGCCCTGTTTCGAGATGCCTCGGTCCCTTGGTTGCTGCGCCACAGTTGTGGCATGATCCTGTGCCCGCAGTGGATCATCCATTGATCGAGGAGCAGGACATCGCTGCCCTCAAGAGCAAGTTGCTCGGGCATTTTGAAATTATCGAAACCGGGGATGGCGTGATCTATGCAAAAGATTAAACATATCTGGAGTGAAATCCATTCGAGTTTCTGGTTTGTTCCCACCCTGATCGTGGCGGGCAGCATCGCCCTCGCGATAGCTTTCATTGAACTGGATGGCGCCGCGAGCGCGCAATTGCAGACCAACTGGCCGCGCTTGTTCGGTGCCAGCGCGGAGGGGGCCCGCGGCATGTTATCCACGATTGCCGGCTCGATGATGACCATTGTGGGAGTCACGTTTTCGATGGTATTGGTGACACTGGCGCTGGCCTCGAGCCAATACACCTCGCGCATCCTGCGAAATTTCATGCGCGACCGGGTCACTCAGATCTCGCTCGGAATCTTCACCGGCATTTTCGCATATTGTCTGATTATCTTGCGAACCATCCGCAGCGCCGACGAAGGCGGATTTGTTCCAGGCCTGTCGGTGGCTTTGGGGGTCATGCTGGCGATTGGCGGCATCGGTGCCCTCATTTACTTCATTCATCACATCGCTTCTTCGATCCAAGCCTCGAGCATTATCGCCTCCGTGGCAGAGGAAACTATCGCAACCGTGGACCGGCTCTTCCCGGAGAAGCTCGGACACGGGCCGATGGACAACGAGAATGATCAGTGGCTCCCTCAGCCGGAGCGGAACTGGCAGGCCGTGAAGGCCCCAAGGAATGGCTACATCCAAAGTGTGGATAACGAGGTTCTCCTGCGAATCGCGCGGGAAAACAAAACCCTCGTGCGGATGGAGCACGGCGTCGGAGAGTTTGTCGTCGAGGACACTCCGCTGATCTCGCTGGCGGTCAAAGGGCCGCCGGATCAAATGGTCATTAACGCCCTGCGCTCCGCCTTGGCCCTCAGCCGCTACCGTACGGTCCATCAGGATGCCTCTTTCGGTATCCGACAGATTGTTGATATCGCGTTGCGCGCGCTCTCGCCGAGCACCAATGACACGACGACGGCTGTCATGTGTGTGGACTATCTGACGGCGATTCTGGCGCGGGTGGCCTCCCGGAATATCCCTTCATCGCACCGCTATGAGGACGGGGAGTTGAGGGTGATTACCGTCGGCCCGACTTTTGAGGGGCTGGTGACCGAATCGTTCAACCAAATCCGCGACAGCGCCGGCGGCAACGTGGGAGTCATGTTGCGGATGCTGGGTGCGCTGCAAACCATTGCCAGCCTGACGACCGATCTCAGTCGGCGGCAGGCGCTCCATGAACAAGTGGAATGGATTGCCGAATTAGCCAAACGCACTCTCGCGTCCCCGCACGACCGGACCCGGGTTGAGAGTCGCTTGGCGCACGTGCGCGAAGCACTGAAAACAGGGCGGCTCTTATCAACTCACGAACAACCCACCAAAGCATGAAGACAAAGATCAATTCCAAGGATTTCCGGGTGCCGCCCGACGAAAAAGTTTCGCTCGAGAAGTGGCCGACGAAGGTGAAGCCGATCTGCAAGTCGAAGAAGCAGTATAAAAAACTCCTGGAAAATCAAGTGGAGGAGTTGAGCGACCTGCAACGGCTGCACTATGCGTCCAATCGCCATGCCTTGCTGCTAATTTTTCAGGCGATGGATGCCGCAGGCAAAGACGGAGCGATCCGGCACGTCATGTCCGGAGTGAATCCGCAGGGCTGCCAGGTTTTCAGTTTCCAGCAACCGAGCGCGGAGGAATTGGATCACGATTTTCTCTGGCGCACGAACCGCCGCCTGCCGGAACGCGGCCGGATCGGGATCTTTAACCGCTCCTACTACGAAGAAGTTCTCATCGTCCGGGTGCATCCGGAGCTTCTCCGCAGCCAGAGGCTTCCGGAGGAATTGCCCGACGCGAAGACCATCTGGCTGGATCGATTTCGCTCCATCGTGGATCTCGAGGCGCATCTTCATCGAAACGGCACCAGGATCGTCAAATTCTTTCTCCACTTATCGAAGGAGGAACAAGCCAATCGATTTCGTGATCGCATTGATGAACCGGAGAAAAACTGGAAATTCAGCCTGGCGGATGTGACCGAGAGGGAAAGCTGGCCGCTCTACATGCAGGCTTACGAGGCAACTCTGGGCGCTACGAGCACGGTGGACTCGCCTTGGTATGTCGTCCCGGCTGATGACAAGAAAAACGCACGGTTGATTGTTTCGCAGATCATCCTCGACGTATTCCACGAACTTCCCATGGCGTATCCGAAGACGACCGCCAAACGGCGGAAGGAACTGCAGGCGATTCGCAGCCAACTCTAATGATGAGCATCAAGGATGTTGCTACTACGCCTGAGTTCAATCGGTTTCAATGCCTGAATACCGCAGCATCCCTCCAACTTGCGCCCTTGCGAACGTTTCGCCGAAACGGTAGGATGAAATCGAAGCATGAATGAGAACGCCAATTCCGGCTCGGTCGTCTCAGTCCGCGGCAGTGTTGTGGACGTTCGGTTCGATAGACATCTGCCCGCAATTTCCACCGTGTTGCGCGCTGGAGAAAACCGGGAAATCGTGATCGAGGTCATGGCGCAGCGCGACGAACACACGGTGCGCGGAATCGCGCTCACGCCCACGCAGGGTCTGGCGCGCGGCATGGCCGTCGAGGACACCGGCGGGCCGCTCAAGGTTCCCGTCGGTAAAGAAATTCTTTCCCGGATGTTTGATGTGTTTGGGAATACGATCGATCGCGAAGCCCCACTGACCGACGTCGAATGGCGTTCGGTGCATCGCGATCCGCCTCCGCTGGCGCAACGCTCCACCAAGTCGGAGATTTTCGAGACCGGCATCAAGGTCATCGACGTGCTGGTGCCGCTCGAGCGCGGCGGCAAGGCGGGGCTTTTTGGCGGTGCCGGTGTCGGCAAGACCGTGCTGCTGACCGAGATGATCCACAACATGATCGAACACCAGGATGGCGTGAGTATTTTCTGCGGCATCGGCGAGCGCTGTCGTGAAGGCGAAGAGCTTTACCGTGACATGAAGGAAGCGGGCGTGCTGCCAAAAATGGTGATGGTTTTCGGTCAGATGAACGAACCGCCGGGCGCGCGGTTCCGCGTGGGGCATGCTGCGCTGACGATGGCCGAGTATTTCCGCGACGACGAACATCGTGACGTCTTGCTGCTTATCGACAACATCTTCCGCTTCATCCAGGCAGGCATGGAGGTTTCGGGACTGATGGGCCAGATGCCGTCGCGTCTCGGCTATCAGCCGACTATGGGCACCGAGCTCTCGGGCCTGGAGGAACGCATCGCGAATACAGCCACCGGCGCGATCACTTCGATCCAGGCTGTCTATGTGCCGGCGGATGATTTTACAGACCCCGCAGCGGTGCATACGTTTTCCCATCTCTCCGCGTCCATCGTGCTCTCGCGCAAACGCGCCAGCGAAGGCCTGTTCCCGGCGATCGATCCGCTGCAGTCCAACTCGAAGATGGCCACGCCCGGCATCGTCGGAGAACGCCACTACAAGCTGGCGCAGGAAATCCGGCGCACGCTCGCCCAATACGCGGAACTCAAGGACATCATCGCGATGTTGGGCCTCGAGCAACTTTCGCCGGACGATCGCAACGTCGTCGCGCGCGCCCGCAGACTGGAAAGGTTTCTCACCCAACCATTTTTTACCACCGAACAATTCACCGGCATGAAGGGCAAGTTAGTGAGTCTCGAGGATTCACTCGATGGCTGCGAACGGATCCTGCATGACGAATTCAAAGATTTCCCCGAGAGCGCGCTCTACATGATCGGTGCCATCGATGAAGCCAAATCGAAACCCGCATCGAAACCAGCAGAGAAACCCAAACCGGTCACAGCGCATGCAGCTTAAAATTCTGCTCCCTTTCCAGATTTTCGCGGAGAAGACCGATGTCCTGCGCGTTGTCGCGGAGACTCAGGAAGGTTCGTTTGGACTCCTCCCGCATCGACTGGATTGCGTAGCCGCGCTCGTGCCCGGCATTCTCACATATGAAACCGCAGCCGATGGCGAGGTCTTCGTTGCTGTGGACGAGGGAATACTGGTCAAGACCGGCGCTGAAGTGCTCGTCTCAGTGCGCCTCGCCCTCGGCGGGTCCGATCTTGGGCAACTGCGCGCATCCGTGGAAAGTGAATTTCTCACCCTCGATGAAAACGAGAAAAGCTGGCGCTCGGTCATGGCCAAATTGGAGTCGGGGTTCCTTCACCGCTTCGCA
>JBBQRY010000157.1:0-5430 GCA_038214335.1 Chthoniobacterales bacterium | reverse complement strand
AACTCGGTCTTCTCATCAACTTCGGTGCCCATTCCCACTTGGAGCACGAACGGCTTGCCAATTCCCCCGCTTTTATTCGCGAAGATTCGCGAGATTCGCGGGCACTTTCTTTCCTGCCATGAGAACAGCAACAATTCGAGGTTATGCGACCAGCACGGTGAAACATCCGAGCTTGGAAGGCCGCACTCTGCTCATTGCGGAGCCGGATGGTGGAGACCTTGCCCCGCAGATGGTCGTGGACAACCTCGGGGCCGGGATCGGCCAACGGGTGCTCATCTCGAGCGACGGCAGCGAGGCGCGAAAGATCGTTGGCGACGAGCGCAGCCCCGCTCGGTGGACCGTGCTCGGGATCATCGACCCCGAAAGGAGTCTTGCCTTATGAGAATGGCCACGGTCATCGGGCGCGTCACCCTCTCAGTGCGAAATCCGAAGTTCCAAGGCGAGCGCCTGCTGTTGGCCC
This sequence comes from Chthoniobacterales bacterium, assembly GCA_038214335.1. Taxonomy (GTDB): domain Bacteria; phylum Verrucomicrobiota; class Verrucomicrobiia; order Chthoniobacterales; family Terrimicrobiaceae; genus QYQL01. The sequence goes on along the minus strand of JBBQRY010000157.1, from coordinate 4,970 downwards.
TGCCATGGACCGCCGCCACATTTCGCGGAGAGGAATCCTTTGCGCCCGCCATTGTGGTTTATGACCAGCTCGGTGCCAATGTCGGCCAAGAAATCGCCATCAGCGAAGGCCGCGAAGCGGCCTGCCCATTCCCAAAACCCACCCCTGTGGACGCCTATTGCGCAGCCCTCGTGGATGATCACTTTTACCAAGACAAAAATTAACCAGACAAAACTATGAAACTATTCGCACAAAAAGACGCAGAAGAATTCGCGAAATCCGGCGCTTCGGAATTCCGCTACAACCGCGAAATCCGATTGACCCCGGGAGCCAAGGACATTTTTTCCGAAGCAGGCATCAAGGTCGTGTTCGACGCTGAGGCAGTGGCCTCCGTGCCCGCCGTGAATGCGCCAACCGCTGGTGCAGCCGCCAGTGCCACCGATGACGAAAAGCTCTTCCGCTCGCCGCTGGCCGAGAAGCTCAAAAAGGAAATTTGCGACATCGGCAAGCGAATTTGGATGCGCGAATACTGCGACGGCAATGGCGGAAACATTTCCGCCCGACTCGGGCCAGACCGCTTCCTCGTCACCCCGACGGGAGTCAGTAAGGGGTTTATGACTCCGGAGATGCTGAGCCTTGTGGACATCAAAGGCACCCAGCTTGCGGGAACTTGGAAGCGCTCCAGCGAATTCACCACCCACGCGGCGATTTATGAGACGACCCCGGAAGCCGCTTCGGTTTGCCATGCACACCCCTGCCATGCGGGAGCCTTTGCCATCAAGGAGCTTCAGCCGCCGGCCCGCCTGATTCCGGAGCTGGAAGTCTTTGTGGGCACGGTGGCCGTGGCCGGCTATCAGACGCCCGGTTCGCCGGAGATTGCCGCCAGCATCCGCCCGCTCGCACCGCAGCACCAATCGATCATCATGGGCTGCCATGGCGTGATCTGCTGGGGCAAATCTGTTGAGGATGCGTATTTCAAAATGGAGATTACCGACGCGTATTGCCGCACGGTCATCCTTGCCCAGGCCCTGCCGGGATCGGCTTCGATTCCTTGCGATAAACTTGATGATCTGCTCAAGCTGAAAAAAGGGCTTGGCCTTCCCGACAACCGCTACGAGCTCAAAAATACCGAGCTCTGCGAGGTCGATCCATGGGATCAAATGTGCGGCCAGCATGGGTGCTCGACGCCCGTCACCCCGTTCAATCCCATGCCAGCACCTGGCTCGGACTCGGATACCGAATCCTTAGTCCAGCGGATCACGGACGAAATCCTTTCCAACCTCCGCAAGTCATCCTGATGAAAGTTGCTATTATTGGCGGAGGCGGACGGGTCGGATCCTGCGCGGCATTCGCGCTCCAGTGCTCGGGCATCGTGAAAGAAATCCTACTCCTCGACGCCAACCAGGCGGCGGCGGAGGGCGAGGCTCTCGACCTTTTGCACGGAGCGGCCTATTGCGCGGATCAACGCATTTCTTCCGGCACCTATGCCGATGCCAAAGATGCGGACATCATCTGCATCACGGCAGGACTCCGCCGCAAGCCCGACGAGTCGCGCCTCGACCTCATCAACCGGAATGTTTCCCTCTTCCTTGGTATCCTTGAGAGTCTGAAGGGCACCGGGATGAAAAAGGAGGCGATCATTTTTGTCGTCTCCAATCCGGTCGATATCCTCACTCAACTGGCCGTCGAGAAAACCGGCCTCCCCGCTTCGCAAGTGCTCGGTCTTGGCACCGTGCTCGATACCTCCCGGTTCTCCTCACTCATTGCCGATTCCCTTCGCCTGCCGCCCACCCAGGTGCGGGCCATGATCCTTGGCGAGCACGGCGACACGATGCTTCCCGTCTGGTCCTCTGCCACGGTGGATGGATTTCCGCTGACCAAATTCCCCGGAGCCAATGCCGCCTTCCAGACAAAGATTTTCGAGCGCACCCAGAAAAGTGGTTCCGAGGTCATTTCCCGCAAGGGCGGAGCCGGATACGCCGTGGGCGTCGCCATCCGTGAAGTCATCGACAGCATCGCTCTCGACCGCCGCCGCATCCTTCCCGTCTCCAGCCAAATCCGAGGAGCCTACGGAATCCGCGACATCTGCCTCAGCGTCCCAACCGTCGTCGGACGCGCCGGAATCGTGGACCACATCGAACTCGAACTCTGGCCGAAAGAACTCCAAGGCCTCCAGTCTTCCGCCAAGGCCCTCAAGGATACCCGCGCGAAAATCTCCTGAGTTTCATTGTTGGACCCAAGAAAAAGCAGTTGTGCCGCGAATCACGCGAATGAATGCGAATAAGATCAATATAATCAACTGAATGTAAGGAGGTGCCATTCTTTGCCAGTTGGTTGACCAATATTTGGAATTGGTCAGTGTGCACCGGGGTGAAGCCGGCGCGCAAAAGGTTCTCGCTTTCCGTTGCATCCACGCAAGCCGCAACCTCGACGTTTTTTGGAAATATCGCCTCAATTCACGCTCCGCGGAAAACGACACCCTCCCTCTCGCCGCATGACCGAAGATTTTTGTCCTAACCCCTACAAATCAGAAGGGGGAAAAGCAGGCTTGCGACAGACTCCAGACGCGTGTAAACGTCGATGGACGTGGGTGTGCATAGTCGAACATTTGGTCTAGAATTCGGTATTTTTCAGGCTTGAATATGCATAAGTAACTGAAAATAAGCGTCCTCATAGCTCAAGTGGATAGAGCAGGGCTCTCCTAAAGCTCAGATGGTGGTTCGACTCCACCTGGGGACACTCCTTTGATAATCAGGAGATTACAAAACGGAAAATCATAAGTAAGACCAATACTTAGACCGTTTGCGGGGAGATTCACGCTGCGCCAAGGCCGTCCACGACAGCCCGAAAGTTTCCTTTCGTGGGGTCGCACAATGCACGCCTACGCGAAGAACGGATTTTTTGAGGTTTTCCTGCGCGGGCGCGCGCGAGGGTGACACTTGCAGTTTTTCCAGAGCCAGTTCTGGCTGATGGCCAGCCGGAGGTGATCTGGTCCCACCGTTCGGGTCGGTCTGGCGTGATCTCGATCAGGGAATCAATAATCGCCCTCGCGTGTTCAAGCTCCTCTTTCTTAAACATTTTCATCCCCCTCGTAGTAGATTTGGGGGCCGGAGAAATCCATCCACCCGAGATTTGGCACCGGGTGCTGGTCCATGTAGGTTTTGAACCTTCTCATGGAGTCCGGCGTCATGCGTTCTTTTGATCGCACTTCCGTTATTGGTGTGCACCGAGCCGTCCTTCTTACCCATCTTTTCCACCAGCGCCTCCTGGAATTCCTCTGAACCAAAGCACCAACCACGCCGCAAGGCCTTCAGCATTCCTTCTTCGATGGATTCGTTGAGGCTCATGTTGTCCGGCGGTTTGCGCTTAAATAAGAAATCCCCTGGAAATCAGGGAGTTGGGCCGCAAGCCGATTGCTTTGGCAGTTTGTGTTTAAATAAAAATCCTGTCCAAAGCAGGGCGTCGGCATTTCCGCCCGAATCGCGACACCATGTCGCGATTCATGTCGCGATTCACCTTTCGGGCGCGCTTCGCGGCGTCTATCGCGACACGGTGTCGTGATGAATGTCGCGATCATGGCTTGAGGTATTCCGTGGCTGGCCCGCGTCCGACGCGCCGGAGCAGCCCGAGTTCGACAAAATGCGTCACGCTCAGCTGGCACTTCGCGCCCTTGATGCTGTAGTCCCGATGCACCAGCGCGTTCACGACACCCTCGCGAACCAGCTCGAAGAGCGCCTCGTTCACTTCGACTCGTTGTGCGCCACTGCGCTTGATCGGATTCGGCAGCTTGTCCTTCAACCATTGAAAGACCTGTTCAGGCACGAGCACCATCGGGCCGTCAAAGTCGCGAACCTCCTCCCGGCCATCTTCGAGATGCATGGTGCCGAGCAAGCCCGCCTGAGCAATGGAGTCCCGTGGATGTTTCCCGAACAGCAACGTGCCGAATCCAGTCGGCTGGCGCTTGTCCTTCGACACTTCCAGCAAGCCTTGCTGGTGGAGACGACGGTGAAAAGCGGCGGTTTCCTTTTCCCCGAGCTTGAGAAATGTCTGATACCGATTCAACGCATCCGCCGAAAGATCATCCAGCAGGACATCCGCACTGGGCTTCTCATATTCAGAAAGCGAGATGGTCGCACGTCGCCCCTGCTTCTCAGCGGCTCGTTCCGCCAAGTCGAAGAACTCGGCGTTTTCCTGCTTGATGATTTCCTGAAAGTCACGGTCGAAAACATGAATCACCACGCCATGACGTTTGAGGAATTTCAGCCCCTCGCCGGCCACTTTGGGATGCGGGTCTTGAATGCCGAAATAGACCTCCTTGATGCGGGCATTCACGATGCGCTCGCACACAGGCTAATTTCGGATGATTCCGCGCACCGGGGGCACAGGGTTCGAGCGTGGCAAAGAGAATGGAGCCATCCAACCGATTGCTGCGGTTCTTCCGTTCCAGCAGAGTAAACTCGGCGTGGTCGCCATAGCGCAACTCACCACGGGCTGCCGTCTCGACCGTTCCATCAGGCTTCCAAAGCACCGCTCCCACCTTAGGCGGCATTCCACCGTCATCGCGCGGTTCATTGATGGACTGCCGCATCACTTCGATGGCGAGTTCCATCAGTCTGCGTGGGTCAAAATTGATTTTGGCAGCCATAAATTAAAGAGACTTTCTCACATTTGCGGTGGATTCCGCCATGCGCAAGTCCCCGCTCAGCAGCTTCGGCAGCAGCGTGTCGCGCAGGGTGGCGAGGGTGCGGGATTGGTGTGGGTGATCGTTCATTTAGGCAGAGAGCCGGACGTTGGTGTGGAAATGAGTTTGCGCGGGGTCGCGAACCCCGAGGATCTCAGCGCCGGGAGTCTAGCAGTTACAAAACTTTTCAATGATGGCCTTCACAAGGTTCGCCCATCGGCCCTTGGCTGTTCTCAGGAGCCTAGATCGTCGGAATGCGCTTAGCGACGCCATGAAGTCAGCCACAGGCATCGCGGTGAGGAACTGTCCG
>JBBQRY010000156.1:0-5471 GCA_038214335.1 Chthoniobacterales bacterium | reverse complement strand
GATCCGTCTTCCCCGCAAGCTGGGGCACCCAGAAGCTGTGAATCACGTCAGCAGACTCCAGGATGATCTCTGTCGGGCGCTCTCCCGGACCACTTCGATCGCTCCGCGGGACATGGATCTCGTTCGCTGTAGTGATTTCATAGTCCGGATAGTGAACTTCCCACCACCATTGGTGGCCGACCACCCGAATTTTCACCGCGTTCTCCGGCATGACGCGGTTCTGGATCTCCCCGATCGTCCGGCTCGTCACGAGGATCAGCACAAACGTGATGATGATCGGCACCACGGTCCATGCCATTTCAATATGCGTGCTGCCGTAAATCTGCGCAGGTTCGACCTCGTCATCCGCCGGGCCGCGACGACGAAATTTCCATACCACAAAAATCATCATTCCCGTCACCACAACGAAAATCCCCGCAGTGACCAGCAAGACCACAATCGTAGGGCCAAGAATCATCTCTGCTGGACGCGACAGCGGCTGGAACATGTCCGCCACCGGGCGCATCGTCCCTCCATCCGCCACAGCTTGCCCGGATGCCACCGGCGCAAACCCAGCAAGGACAGCCAGAAGACACGCGGTCATCCCATGGCAAAATCGGACTCTCATCATTCCTGAAAACATGACGCCATTCGGGTTACAGGAAGCACCCGGAAACTGCCACACTTTTTTTGAGCAACATCAAAGAAATCGAATCGGCTCTCGGCGACTTCTACGCCTTCAGGAAACTACGCAGCATCCAAATCGTCTTTTGGTGCAGCGTGATGCGACCGATCATCAGATCCTCCTGAATATTCGCGCAGAAAGTCTGCCACCTCTGCACGGTTTGCACTCGTTCCAGTGCGGACAAAGAGCCCCGAAGTGGCACAGCCAAGGGTGAGGCATTCTGCTGGTCCCGCATTGGCGAGGAGGCCGAGGCAGAATCCGGCATTGAAGCGGTCGCCAGCTCCCGTGCTTTTTAGAGGTTTTTCGCAGAATGGCCCGGCTACGCAATGCGATGAACCCGCCACGTGGGACGCTGCAAACTTCAACTTGTGAATGACCACGGCGGATATTGCGATTTTTCCCGCAAGTTCTCCGGCCAGCCTCATGCAGGAAGGCTCGTCCTGCGCTTGCTCCATGCCGAGGAGGCGAGCGAGGATGTTTGCCTCGTTGCCATTGAGACCGAGCGTCACGGGTCCGCATTGTTCAAACAATGGCAGAGAATCCAGCATGGCGAGAATGTCCTCAGCGGACCGGCTCGAGGGGTCCACGAGATCGATGAAAAAATGCGGGCGGTGCGTGAGCTTGGAATAGACTTCGCGGTTCAGCATCTGCCAGACACTGGTCATGTGCGGGTAGAGCGTCCAGTCGGTGAGGGCGATAATTGCCGCCTCGCGGCAGGACGCCAGATACGCTCCGTCGCCCAGCCTCTCGGCAATGTCCTCTGCGGAAAACTCGGCAAGCTGCTTCACCGAGCTGAACATCAGCTTTCCGTCGGCAAATTCGAAGGCCAGAGTGCGTCCGGGCTCGCGTCCCCACGAGACCGCCTTCCGGAATCGCGACGCCGGTTCTGCGAATGCCGGGTGCGCCGGCTCGCCAAGCGTCGCGTAGCAATCGACCGGAACTCCGAGCGCGGCGAGACCGTCACCGAGGTTGACCGCACATCCGCCGGGATGGACCGCGTTCACCACGATCTCGCGTAGGCTGCTGTGCCCAGCGGCTGCGGAGACGAGGCTGCCGAATGTGGCGATATCGGGAACCGATGAAAAGCTCTCGAGCGAGGTTCGTTCGGCGACGACGCTGATCATTTCATCCACAAATCCATCGAAGCCGGTCACCACAGGTGCGGTTGTTGGCGACAGGGATTCGATGGCTTGAAGGGCGTCAAGAGGATTCATTTTTCGCTCAGCAGTTGGATGGTTGCGGGTTCGTCCTCCTCGACATCCGGAAATCGGCCAATGTCGGGATTGACGAAGAAATTGTCATCGGAGTCATCGTTGGCGGTTGAAACCTCGCCAATGATGCAATCGCTGCCCTCCGGCCAGAACGCATGGTAAATTCCAGGAGTGAGCGTGATGCGCTCGCCGGCATGGAGTGCGAGCGTTTCCCCGCTGAGAAGTTCCCGGGGTTCCCCGTTCACCTGAGCGGTGAATGCGGAGCCCTTTAAGGTTTTCTCTGGAAGGCCGGCCCAGAGTTCGAGGACGAGCACGCCGTGGCGGCAGATGATGTCCTCCTTCTTCTTGGCGTGGGTGTGAAGCGGAGTCGTTTGGCCGCTGCGTGCATACATGAGTTTTTCGCAATACTCTGGTTCCTCAGCCAGATTGATGAGCACCAGTCCATGGCCGGAGAAGTCGTTGAGCCCAAAGTCCGTGATGTCCCATTTGGGATTTGGCGGAAGCGCCCAGCCGTGCCGTTCAAAGCAGGACTTCGCCTCGCGGTAAATTTCGTTGATCTGGCTTCTTTTCATTGGAAGGATTCGGATTTCAGTGATGCAGGCTCCCGTGTTCGGCTTCTTTCTGAACTCTGAAAACTTTCTCATTTGTAGCTCATTTTGTTGGTGGTCAGTTGCAAATCCTGTTGGAGGGTGCGCTGCGGTTTGATGCCGGATTTCTGGAGCACGCCGTGATACACCTTAACCGCCTCTGCGGGCGGGACTTCGTCATCAACAATCCTTCGCAGCAAATCAATAAATGCCAGCGGGTGCTCGGAGAGATTGATTTTGCGCCCGAAGAGTGCCACCCGCGCGCCGTGCTTCTTGGCGTCGTGGATCAATTGAAACGCATCCAACGTCGTGCCTGCACTGCCGCCCAAAATCCCCACAATGAGCCTCGAATCGTAGGACACCAATTCCTCCAGTGGCCCCGGGCCATTGTAAGGAATCTTCAAAAACACGGGACGGCCGGACAAGGTCACGCCCGCGAGAGTGCGGATAATATGGTCGTTGAGGAAGGCCGCCACCTTCTTGTCCGGGATGCCGGGATTGACATTCGGATTGAAGACCTCGAGGAAATACCGGAAGGCTTTTTTCTCGGCCTCGATCCGAAAGGTTTGGAAATCCGTGAGTGCCTTGTAGTCCCAGTCGATATTGTTGGTAAAGGTGATCGAGTAAAGCCCAAGGTCGGCACCTGTGAAGGGACGGGAACAATCCTCTGTGAGCCGTCCATACTTGATATGCTCAATGGAGGCGCTACGGAAGGAGCGCGAGGGGTGGTCGGTGGGATATTTTCCGCCCCGCACCGCCCAGACATCCGAGGTGTCGTTGGCGCGGGCCGCCGGCGTGATGGCCGACTTCTCGAAGAGCTTCTCTTGCATGGCGAGCCGCTCCAAGTTGGAAGCCGACAGCAACATGATGTCCACCACGTCCTGCTCGATCACCGCGCGGATCTGTTGGAGATATTGATCCAGCGTCTTCCAGCAGCCCTCGGATTCATTGTAGCCGTGACGGCAGCTTCCGCTCTGCGGGCCCGGTGCGGTTACCCCGAAGGCCATGTCCGCATCCTTCGCATCCGCAATGATGAAGTCCTTCGCGCCCGAAGGGTCTTTGAGGATATTGGCAATTTTTTGATCGAGTCGTTTCATGAGATAACAATTTTGGGAGCGCCTTTGGGCAGGCGGGCGGGTGGAGATTTGTCGGTGTAAAATTTATCAAATTTGTTCCATGTCGCGAATGTGAGAAGCGGGTTCTCATTCCACTTGCTGGAATCTGCCAGGAGAAAGGTCCGCTGGCTTTTTTGAATCCACTGCCTCTTGATGGCGAATTCCGTGGACTCCGTTGTTCCAACTCCCGCTCGTGCATCCAAGCCGGAAGCGCCGATGAGCGCAATATCCGCACGCAAGAATCCCAGAACAGCAATGGCAAGATCGCCGACCAATGCGCCACTGAGAAGTCTCATCTCTCCACCCAAAACCATGAGTCGGCCCCGGAATTGGTCATAGCTCCTGATCAGCGGAAGGGAGTTGGTCACAATCATTAAATCTTCTCTAGTCCGCAGCAATCTTCCCGCCTCCAAACAGGTCGTCCCACTGTCGATAAACACCGTCGCCCCCAAAGGAATACTTTCCGCCACCTTTTTCGCAATCCGCCGCTTGGCCAGCACGGACTGCGAAGCCTTTTCCCCGAGACTGGCCTCCGGCGCTCCCGGACAAAACACCCCTCCATGCACGCGCACCACCTGATCGTTCTCCGCAAGAACCGTCAGATCCCGACGCAGCGTCGCAGAGGACACCTCCAGCAGCTTTTGAAGCTGGCGAACCGGCAGCCGTCCGCGCTGGTGCAGAAGAGAAAGTATTCGAGCTTGTCGTTCCTGAGCGAACATGAGCGAGTTATGCTCTTTTTTCACATTCGATCAATTTCATTTTCGGGTTATTTTTAAAATACGGCGTTTTTCCGCAAGGAATTCCACAAGGGTGCAGCGGCAGGCGGCCTTCTCCCATAGCCAACGAATCCGCGCTTTCTGAGTGGGGGAAACACCCCATTGATGCGCATCTCTTTCCCGGTTGAGAGTGACGAACATCATGAAAAACACCATCATCCTCATTGGACTTCTTCTTCTTTTGCTCAGAGCCCTGCGACCGACCTCCCAGCTCAGACCTGCACCGGCCTTATCATGAACATTCGATCCTCTGGTTCCAATTTTTATGTTACGAAGCATTAAGAATTTGTGTGGGCAAAAACTGGGGGCACGCGACGGAGAGATTGGTCGCGTCGCGGATTGTTATTTTGATGACCAACAGTGGGCGATCCGTTACGTCGTGGCGCATACTGCAGCATGGCACCCCGGGCGGCAGGTGCTCATTGCGCCGCCTGCCTTCGGATCCCTATCTCAAAGGGGAGATCGTCTGCTTGTGAATCTAACCCGGGAGCAAATTCAAAACAGCCCGGCCATCGAGTCACCCAAGCCGGACTCGCAGCATGTCGAGGAGCTGAATGATCGCTCTGACAGTCGGCCGCAGTATTGGGACGGAGACGGAATGGGGCGCATCAGCGGTTTTCCCAAGCCGCACACGCCGGATTTGAAGCCAATCAGGCAGGCAAGGCACGGACGCACACTCTCCTGCGACGATCTCCATTTGCGCAGCGTCAAGGCTCTCAGCGGCTACCAGATCCAAAGCGATCAGGGCAGGATTGGCCACTTGGTGGATTTGATTATGAACGACCAGAATTGGGAAATCTGTGAGATCATTGTGGATACCGACTCTTGGTGTGCCGGAAAGGAAATCAGAATCACAGCGACGCAGATCGAGCGCATCAGCTCAGACGAATTGAGCATCTTCGTGAATGTGTCCATGGATACGATCCGCGAAGCCAGCGAATTTGCCAGCTTTTGAAAGTAGCGCACCCGAAAAAGGCCCAGCAATTCTCATTATGACATTTGTCCCGAAGGGACAGCCGGACCTTAGCCGGTGGTGGAGCGAAGCGGAACCACCGGAGAACCAACCCCCTACACGCCCCCGCCCCGGAGGGGTGGCGGAACCGCTCACACTCCCGACA
>JBBQRY010000155.1:0-5483 GCA_038214335.1 Chthoniobacterales bacterium | reverse complement strand
GGAGGCACAACGACCGTGTGCTTCAACGGAGAGTATTTCCCCTGGCCATTAATGACGCGAAAGAAGTGGCCATGCAGGTGCATCGGGTGGTTCATCATTGAGCGGTTAATCATGATGAATCGAACCTTTTCGCCTTTTTTGATCTCGATGGAATCGCTCGCATAAAGCGGCTTGTTGTTGATCGACCAGACGTATCGTTCCATGTCCCCTTCGAGGGTCAGGCGTACTTCGCGCACGGGACGATCCAGCGAGAGGTCCGTCTTTTTTACCGATTTTAAATCTTGGTAGGGAGGACCTGGACGCGGGCCCATCCCATCCATCACCAGCGGTTGCCGAGAAGACACATCCGGCCCCAGCGGGGAAAAATCCCAGGTATGTTTCTTACCATTGTGCGCGTCTGGCGAGGCGTGCATGGGCATTTCCTCGGCACCCATTTTTTCGCTCATTTTTCCTGCGGGTGGCATCTTCATTCCACCCATCATATCTTTCATCGTCATCATTCCCCCCATGACACCCGGCTGATCGAATTTGCCCGCATTCACTTCGCCATTTGGCATTCCCATGGTTCCACCCGGCGTGAGCGCGAAAATATTTCGGAAGGTCAACTTGCCCATGGCTTTGTAGAGGTTCGCATGAGGAACATCCGGCGCGAAATGTCGCTTACCTTCGCCGATCCAAACCGAGGTCCATGCCGAGCCATCATGAGCGGTGGCGCGCAGTTCATAGGAGCCCGGGCCGGGGACGCGCACGACCACGTCGTAGGTTTCCGCCACCCCAATCAGAAGCCGTGGTTGTTGGATCGGCTGTATGTCCTGTCCATCGGCCGAGACGATTTTCAGTGGCCCCCCGGCAAACTGAAGGTGAAAAAAAGTGGACGCCGAACCATCAACAATGCGCACGCGGACGGTTTCGCCCGCTTTTGCGGCGAGATGGAAATCTGGAGCGCCGTTCGCCAAAAATCGATCATAAGCCAAGTCAGAAAGATCCATCGGAGGCATGCGCAGTAATTCTCGCTTCCAATAATCCACCAGTTTGCCCGCCCGCAGCGCACCGAGGACGGATTGAGAGGAACCGCGTTGAAGCGCAGGCCACTCGCTACCACTCTTCAACCAGCGGAGCGCCTCATGGGCACTTCCATCCATCCAATCCGAAAGCACCACCGTCCGATCGAGATCGCCGCTCACCGTGCCTTTGCGAGGCAAAATGCGGATCGCTCCATAAAGGCCCTTTTGCTCCTGCAAAGCCGTATGCGAGTGATACCAATAGGTGCCCTGTTGCCGGATGGGAAATTCGTAGTCAAATGTTTGTCCGGGCTTGATGGGCGGATAGGTGACGAATGGGACGCCGTCCATCCGGTTCGGCAGCAACAAGCCATGCCAATGAATGGAGGCCGGAACCTTCAAATCATTGGTGACATGGATACGAGCTAGGTCACCTTCGTGGAACGTCAATGTCGGAGCCGGGATGCTGTCGTTCACCGCAAGCGCCCGACGAGTTTTTCCAGTGAAGTTGACCTCCTTTGCCCCGATGGTGAGATTGTATTCCACAGTGGCTGCGTTGGTGGGCCAGGAGCAGCACATAGCGAGAAGAATAACCAAAACCTGAATGGCGCGGTGATTTTGGCCGCTATCCAAACAGAGGGTGCAGAGAATCGTTTGGAATGACGAACGCGAAGACCGTTGATGCTGGGAAGAGACTTTGAAATTCACGATGCCTCCCCTAGTAATGCTTGCGAAATGTGGTGCTCTGGCACCCAGCGCAAGGCGGTATATGCCCGGGCTCGTCGAAGTGCCATGGTCGAAGTTCTGGCGGCATATTTTTCACGGGCTCTGCTGGCGAAAAACTCGGCTTCTTTGTGACCAAGAATAATGGCGTTTGCTCCCAGATCACAATCGAGCTGGGGCCAGTGGGCCGAGTAGTGGCAAATGTGATAATTGGCACGTTCCGCCGACGTGGCGAGCATCAGCGTGGGATACCATGCCAAGGGAACGAGCGAGGATCGCCCGTCGGCAAAATCCCAGATCATGTTCCCATCTTCAAATCGGATGCGGAGCACGTCCGGGTAGAGAGCTTCATTGGTTTCCGTGGATGCGTCCATATTCTGTGACAAGTTGTTTTTTGTTGGCTTCGATGATTTCCAGAAATTCGGATACGTCGTGCGGGCGGAATCCGCGGTTGAGAATCACGCTGACGGGAGCAAGTCGCACCTTCGCGGTATTGCATGTCTTTATAGACATGCACATGGGCGGGTTCGTTCGGCTCATCTACAAAAACCACGAACCGAAATCCGCGCTCTCTCAAGATCGTTGGCATTGCGAACCAGAATACCTTCTAGGTCACATTCCGCAAACGTATTTCAGAATTCTTTTTGATCTCTGTGCAAGTCAGATCTCTTCGTGGTTTGATTTGGGAGTCTGTGAGATTTTGAGCTTACGGCCCGTCGGACCGGTCTTTGGAACTTTTGAAGTGGATACCGGATTGAAGGATGCCGAAGCTGTAATCATCTGCGAGGGGAAAGATGACGAGTGCGTTGTCTGGATGAATGCCGGAATCTACGAACTCAAGAATGGGACGCTTGGTGACGCGGGAAATAGCAATGTAACGTGGAACAGCAGCGATGGAACTCATGGTTCCGGGCTGATAGTCGCGGAATTGCCACCACCGTTCGGCAACGCGAGTCCATTTTGCCCTTGATAGCAACGCTTTGGTTTCTGGTTGGCTTCAAGCGTCTTTGCGCTGGCTAGATCCAAGGAAGCCGATAAAGCTGGTCGAATTTCATCTACCTCTTCGATCTTCCACGGCCCATGGACGCGATTACTGGTGTGGGTTAGGCGGTTTGTCCCGAGTGTTTGCCTTCGCCGAATTCCTCAATGGCTTTGGCGCAGAACGCGGGAATATCTTCGGGATCACGGCTGGTTACGAGTCCCTGATCGCAGACGCATTCCTGATCGACCCATGTGGCTCCGGCATTTTTCAAATCCGTTTGCAGGCTGGGCCAAGAGGTCACTTCTGTATCTTGCTACGTTTTTTTGATCGACCGCAGTTCATCCCCCCCCGCGCGCAGATATCAAAGGTCTGATGTCTGGCTACGTCAGGTCCAGAACTCGTCCAGATGAGTGAACGCACCTTGCCGAAAAAATTCTATGAACGTGATACGGCCAAAACCGCGAGCGGCGGCGATATGTAGGTATGCTCTACACTATCGCTGTCATTCTCCTCGTTCTCTGGCTCGCAGGTTGGCTGGGATTTCACATCCTCGGCGGCTTCATCCATATCCTCGTCGTCCTGGCTGTTATCGCCATCGTCGTGGCACTGCTGAAAAAAGTCTAACCGCCGCGCCGCCAGTCTTGGGCGTAAACCAATCGGTCAAACGAATGTTTTGCGCTCGGCAGAGTGCGTGCTCACGACCAGCGCGTTCCTCGCGAGTTACGGGTTCGCGAGGCGTCCCACCTGTCGGCCAAGCTGGTCTATCAGGTTGTCCGACGCGAGGGTGACGAGGAGCTGCGGCGACCCCGGACCTCCCTGTTCTGGTCGGGCATCGCCGCCGGTGTCTGCATCAGCTTTTCGGCCACATCGGAGAGACATTGTTCAAGACCTATCTGCCGGACGCGACATGGATGCCGCTGCTGGAAAGCCTCGGGTATACCTTTGGCTTCCTGATCGTCATCGTTGGCAGGATGCAGCTCTTCACGGAAAACACGCTGACGACGGTGTTGCCGCTGTTTGCGCGCCCGAGCCTTGATAACCTCTGGTGCGTCGCGCGGCTGTGGGGGATCGTGCTGGGGGCTAACGTGATCGGCTGCTTCATCGCCGCCGCTTTCATCGCCTTCATGCCTGCGTTCGAGCCGAACATTCTGGCCAGCATCACCGAGATCAGCCAACACGCCACGGATAGCACTGATATGGAGGAAATTGGAACACAAGAACTGTTCACCCGCAAGGTGGATCGCAAAGCGCAGTGAGATCATTAGTAACTGGCTCTATCCGTCGTTCCTGTGTAATCCGTGGCCAATTCTTCTGCAGTATTTAGGTTCGGAGTGGTCTGAGCATATTCATTGCTTCAGTCCTTATTCTCGGTGGTCCAATCGGCCTTGGCTGGGCGAGCACTGGTGGTGTTCCCCAAGAGATTCTCCTCGTCGTCCACCGGCTTGGCCTGACGGGCCTGTTCCTCAAGAATGCTGGCCTCGTTGGACAACCCTGCTTCCGCCTTGGTGGAGACTTCGTCCAAGCCTTCTGGAGGTGGTGGCTCGCTGGATGATTTGAGCGACCCAGAGTTCTTCGTCGGCTCCTGCTTTGCGTCGAGCATTGTGACGGGGACGCCGCGCGGAAAGACGACTTCTCGTGCCTCGTCCGGCATGCTGATGCCTTGTTGTTGAAAGGCACGTTTGACGAGCCGGATTACGGAAGACCGCACCTTGAGCCAACTGTGTTCATGGCCATTGATCCAAAAATAGATTCTTAAATTGACGGTCGCTTGGCCCAGGTCGTCGGCCAAAACCCAAGGCTCTGGCTCCTTCAAGACGGCGGGGTGATCCACCAGCACCTTCAGAGCAACCGCTTGGGCCACATCAATGGGGTCGTCGTAACCGATGCCGACGACGAAATTCTCGCGGCGGTTGGGGGTGGCCGTGAAGTTTCGGAGGGTGCTCTTGTAAACGGCGGCATTGGGCACTTGCACGAGATTGCCGTCGGTGGTCAGTAGAATCGTGGTGCGGATATTTAACTGCTGCACATAGCCGGTGACTCCGACGACTTCGACCAGATCACCCGTTTCAAACGGGCGCTGGATGCTCAGGAAAATGCTGGCCAAAAAGTTCTCCGTGATGTCCCGGAAGGCGATTCCGACCGCCAAGCCAACCAAACCGGTTCCTCCAACGATCGTTAAAGCCAGTTGGGTCAAACCGGAGACTCGCAGGACGATGTAGGTGCCCACCAGAAACACCATCACGCCCAGCGCCCCCGCAACGACGCCGCGCAAAAGTTTTGCACGGACTCGCCCGCTGAGCAACTTTCGAGCGCCGCACGCCGTTAACCAGCCCGCCCCCACCGACAGGGCCAAGATAAACAAAGCGACGACAATAAACGGCAGGGAGCGGATGATGTCGCGCGACAGTCCGGACAGCCCATTCCACGCCCCGCTGAAGTCCCATGCGGAGGGTTGCGACACTTCGATCCGGTTGGCCACGGCGACAACGTCTTGGGTGTTGCGCGCCAGATTGCCCGCCCATTTCTTGGTCTCGTCACTGTCGGCCCAGCCATTGAGAAAAACAACGCCGTCCAAGACTTTGACTTGCGGCGCGACGAACCACCCCGTTGCCTCCATGACGCTCTGGAGGCGTTTGCGAATTTCCTCGTCGTGGGCGACTGGCTGCACGGCCACCTTTGCCGGCGCGAGAGAAAGCTCTTCAGTCTCGGAAGTCGCTGGATTCTGCGGCCCGGCCGCATCTCCCTGCGCCATGATTGGCGTAGTCAGCGCGCTCCAC
>JBBQRY010000154.1:0-5511 GCA_038214335.1 Chthoniobacterales bacterium | reverse complement strand
GGCGCGAAACCAGCGAACGCGAGGCCTCGGAGAAGGCGCTTGTGGCGCTGCGTCTCGCCTTGCCAGAAAAATCCGACACCGGCCTCGAAGCCCCTGCAAGGGTCCGGCTGGGGCGTGCCGGTGATCGGGGTGTGCCGGAAGGATCGTGCGCTCCAACCCTTCGCGCCCCGCCTCGGCTATCGGCTCCCGGTGACGGTCGTTTCCAGCATGAAATCCAGCGGAAAGAACGTCTGCGAAACAACCATCCGGTTCCTCAATCCCGGCATTATCGCCCGCGCACAGGTGTCGAATTCCGGAGGCACTCAGTTGATTCGCAATATTTTTGCCGAGGATGCGCCCAAAGTGATCGAGCGTCTGCCGAAGACCCCCCTCCTGAAAGATCTGCTGGTTTTCGAGACCGACCCGAATGTGCGCCGACTCGTTTTCCTGAGCGTTCCGCCATCCGCTGGCCCTCGCCGAAATGCGCCGCATCCTCCACGAGCACCTTGAGCAAAATCCCCCGAAGAACTGACCTTCTTCCTGCAGGCTCTCACCCCATGAGTGTCTCGTAGAGTGCTTGGGTTTGGCGGGCGATGGAGGCCCATGAGAAGACTTCGGTGGCGCGCTGGCGTCCGGCTTTTCCGAAGGCATTGCATTTTGCGGGATCGGCCATGAGCTCATTGACGCGGGCAGCGAGGTCTTTTGCGAAGCGTTCGGGAGCCCGCGGCTCGAAGGGGGATTCGGACATCTGATCCACGGCGACAAGGTAGCCGGTTTCGCCCTGACGGATCACTTCCGGGATACCGCCGACCGCGCTGGCGACGACGGCAGTGCCGCAGGCCATGGCTTCGAGGTTGATGATGCCAAAGGGTTCGTAAATCGAAGGGCAGACGAAAACTCCTGCGTGGGTGTAGAGTTCGATTTTCGAGCGGTTGTCGAGGATCTCCTCAATCCAGATCACGCCGGCACGGGTGCGCTGGGCGGCGGTGACAGCCTTCTTCATTTCGGCGGCGATTTCGGGTGTGTCGGGAGCCCCGGCGCACAGAACGACTTGGAAGCCGGGCGCGAAGTGCTTGATCGCGTTGACGAGGTGGATGATGCCTTTTTGGCGGGTGATCCGTCCGACAAACAGGATGTAGGGTTCGTGGGGGTTCACGCCGTGCCGACGCAAGGCGCTATCGGATGTCACCGGATGGTATTCCTCGGGGTCGATCCCGTTGTAGATGATGTGAAGTTTTTCCGGGTCAATGCGGAAGGATTTCGAAACATCCCGGCGGGTTTCTTCCGAGACGGCAATGACGGCATCGGCCATTTCGAGGGCGGTTTTTTCGAGCCAGCACGAGCAGTCGTAGCCGCCGCCGAGTTGCTCGCGTTTCCATGGACGCAGCGGCTCGAGCGAGTGGACGGTGATCACGAGCGGAATCCCGTAGTTGAGCTTCGCGAGGATTCCGCCAAAGTGGGAATACCATGTATGGCAGTGGACGATATCCGCCTCGATCGCGGTGGTATTGAAATCCAGGCAGCGCTGCACCGCACCGAAGACCGGCTGAAGCGGTTTCGGACAGGTGTAGGCGTCCGTGGAAAGTCCGAATCCCTGCACCGCGAGGTTGGGCTTTGCGACATTCTGATCTCCGAAGCAGCGCACTTCGACGGGCATGAGCTTGGCGAGTTCGCGGCTGAGATATTGCACATGCACGCCGGCTCCCCCGTAAATGTGCGGAGGGTATTCATTGGTCAGAAATAATGCTCTCATGGATTTTTTTAGAATGGGCTGGATGTGAGTTCCGGTCTGTCAAGCCCCGCCGCCGAGCAGCCATGTGACACATCCGTCCGTCGGCACAACGGACGCGCTCGGATACTCGGAGTTGCCTGTCAACACTTCCTGAATGACGACTTCCTTGCCGACGCTGCTCACCAGGAAGCACACGTGGCGGGCCGCATTGAGCAGCGGATACGTGAACGTCAGCCGATGGGTGGAAAACTTTGGGACGAAATTGGCGACGACCAACCGGTTCCGTTCGGCAAGGGCGTCGGTTCCGGGAAAAAGTGATGCGGTGTGTCCATCGTCGCCCATGCCGAGAAGGATGAGATCGTGGACATACGGCGTGGCCCGCGCGAGCAGGGCGGCTTCGTAGGTTTTGGCGGCGGCTTCGGGATCGGCTTCGCCTTCCATGCGGAGGATTTGGCTCTGCGGGACGCTCGCGGGCTCGAACCATGCGAGCCGGGCCATACGAAAATTGCTTTGGTCATCATCCGGCTGCACGCAGCGCTCGTCGCCGAAAGTGATTTCCCATTGCTCCCATGGCAGGTTGCGGCGGGAGAGTTCCTCATAGACCGGGCGCGGGGTGTTCCCTCCGCTGAGGGCGATTCGGAAGATCCCGCGTGCGGCGATGGCTTTTTCAGATTCTCCGATGATGAGGGCGACGGCATCGGCGACAAATGCGGAACTGTGCAGGACTTCGGAAGACATCAGTTCATCAAACGCGCAGGAAGCGAAAATTGCAACTGTCCACAGCCGGGTCTGAACTCCGCGAGTTCCAGCATCGAGAGCGAGGCCTTGCGCACTTTGATAGCCGAGGGGTCGGGCATTCCTAGCAAATCGGCCATCGTGCAACTGAAATCCGGCTCATGCCCGACGAGCAGCACAAACTCACACTCTCTGGTCGCCGCAAGACCAGCAAGGCACTCGGCGGGCTCCATGCCGCAGGAGAGCCACTGAGCGGTGATCATTTCACAGCCGATGGCCTCTGCCACAACCTCCGCCGTCTGGTGCGCCCGCACCAGCGGACTGGTGATGATCAGATCCGGATAGAGTTCGGAGTGCAGAAAAAACTTGGCCACCTTGCCCGCCTGCTCGAATCCTTTCGGAGTGAGATGACGGTCGAAGTCCGTGCCATTGCCATCTTCGGCTTCGGCGTGTCTGAGAAATCCAACGGTCATCGTATGAGTCTTCCAGAGGGTTCGAGATTACATCGACATGCCGCCATCCACCGCAAGCACCTGGCCTGTGATGAAGGAGGCTTCGGGGCTTGCGAAAAAGGCGACCGCTGCGGCGATGTCGTCGCCTTGACCAAATTTTGAAAGCGGGATCAGCGCCATCGCTCCCTTGCGCACCTCCTCGCTGAGCACCGAGGTCATGTCGGTTTCAATGAACCCTGGGGCAATCACATTGGCGGTGATCCCCCGGCTTGCGACTTCGCGCGCGATGCTCTTCGTCATGCCGATAAGTCCCGCCTTGCTCGCGGCGTAATTCGCCTGCCCGGCCAACCCCATGAGTCCGCTCACTGAGCTGATATTGATGATGCGCCCCGACCGTTGCTTGACCATGGGACGGAGCACCGAGCGGATGAAGTTGAAGGCCCCCTTGAGGTTCGTGTTGAGCACGATGTCCCAGTCGTCACTCGACATCCGCATCGCCAGCGTGTCGCGCGTGATCCCCGCATTGTTGACCAACACATCGCAGCGGCCAAAATCTGCCAGAATCTGGTCCCCAATTTTCTGCACCGCGTCAAAATCCGCCACATCGACCGCGTAGGGACGTGCCGCTCCGGGATGCTCGGCCTCAATGGCTGCCGCCGTGCGGGCGGAATTGGCTTCCGTGCGGCTCACGACCGCGATCTTTGCGCCCTCCGCGGCAAGACGTTTCGCAATGGCTTCGCCGATCCCGCGACCGGCTCCCGTGACAATGGCTACTTGGTTTTCAAATCTCTTCATAAGTGCAGTCCCCCAGAGGACACCGCCACGAAGGAATTGGAAATCACTTTTTTTGAAAAATCCGCCCGGTCCGTCAGAGCTTCCGCCATCCCTGAATCGAGAATCGCGCCGGATTGCGATTGAGTTCCGTGCGCAAATCCCGTTTGCTGGGCGGATGACCGTTCGAACCCGATTTGCTCCTTCGCCCACTGGCTTCCTCCACGTTGGAGGAGCCCGCACCGCCCTCTTCAATTGGCTCTATGCCCGCCAAAATGGTGGAAAATTTATCCTGCGCATCGAAGACACGGACGAGAAGCGCAACACGGCGGAGGCCTACAAGGTCATCTACGACGGCCTGAACTGGATGGGCTTGGACTGGGATGAAGGTCCGGACATCGGCGGAGAATACGGTCCCTACCAGCAAAGCGAGCGGTCTTCCATCTACGAAAAATACCTCGCGCAACTCGAAGCTGGCGGACACCTCTATGAGGACGCTGGTGCCATCCGCTTCCGCTCCCAGCGCAAGCCCGTGCTCGTCGAGGATATGGTCTGCGGCAGCATCACCTTCGATATGTCGAACCCTGCCACGCATCCGGATATGACGATCCGGCGTCCAGATGGCTCATGGATTTTCCATTTCGTGAACGTCGTGGACGATATCGAAATGCGGCTCACGCACGTTCTCCGCGGCGAGGACCACCTCTCGAACACCCCCAAGCACATCGAGATCTATCAAGCGCTCGGCGTGACGCCTCCGAAATTTGGACACATCCCTCTCATCCTCAATCAGGAAGGGAAAAAGCTCAGCAAGCGGGACGGAGGGTCCAGCATCACGTATTTCCTGGATGCCGGCTACACTCCCGAGGCTGTGGCCAATTACCTCTGCCTGCTCGGATGGTCCCCCGGTGAAAACCGCGAATTCCTCACGAGCGAGGATCTTCTGACCCACTTCGACATCGCCACGATCAACCGCCGCAACGCGATCTTTGACCTCGACAAATGTTTTTGGCTCAACGGCCAGCACCTTCAGCACATGACCCTTGAGCGCTTCGAGGAACTGGCTCTGCCCTTCGTCGATAAAGCCGGGGTCCCCTACGGATCCCCCGATGCCCTGCGCCCCGCCCTCGCCATCGTCAAACCCAAGGTCAAACACCTCAGCGATGTGCCGGACTGGATCGGATTCCTCTTCACCGAAGATTACGCATTCGACCCCGAAGCCGTTGCAAAATCCCTCGCCAAACCCGGTGCCTCCGACCGCCTCGAAGCACTCGGAAACGCCCTCTCGACCCTCGAGGACTGGACGCATGCCGCCATCGAAGCCAAACTCAAAGAAACCGCCACCGCCCTCGGCGTCAAAGCCGGCGAACTCGTCCACCCCGCCCGCGTCGCCGTGAGCGGACGCTCGGTCGGTCCCGGACTCTACGAAATGTTCGAGGTCCTCGGACGCGAGCGCACACTCGCCCGCTTCGCAAAAGCCCGCTCCTTGCCAGAAATCGGTTGAGGTTTCGGATTGGCTGAGCGTCTCGCCCATTGTTTTACCATAGAAGAGTGGTAGCGCATACCCGACTCATGCCCGCTACGGGCCTTTTTATTCCCCAGCAAGGGCAGATTGCCCGGCCTGCTGCCGAGCGACTACGGCTTGCCGGACCCGGCTGTAGCTGCGCCGGGCAGTCGCGCTTTTTTGCCCTCGGGCGGTGATCTTCAGAGTATCGCGAAGGTCGATTGCGATTTTTAAAAGGGTTGCTCTGTGGCTCCCGGTTCGTTCGGCAATCGCTGCGAGTGAATCTGTGGCGTTTTCCCCATGTTGGACCATCCACGCGAGCGTGAGAACCTTTCTCC
>JBBQRY010000153.1:0-5513 GCA_038214335.1 Chthoniobacterales bacterium | reverse complement strand
GTCCGCAATGCCGACGATCCGGATCTTCCCCTGCTGATCACCAGCAGTTACAAAGTCCGGCGTGGCGCCCAAGCCGTCAACGATGTCGCCATGGCCCGCCTTCCCGGACTCTGGGAGCATTTCAGCCTGTGGATGGATCCGTCTGCCACAAGAACCTCCCCCTTTGCCATTGTTCATCCGATCAGGCTCTCCGGAACAATCACCCTCCAAATTCCTGAGGAATTCGAACTCCAAAACCCCGCGCAGATCCCGGACTCGGTGCGGAAGAAATTTGTCACAGGGCATCTCACCCCCGGTCTCCACGAAGACCGGCTCGAAATGCCCTTCCAGATTTCGCTGCAGACCGGACGGTTTCCTGCCTTCGAGTACCCCAACTACCAATCCGCCGTCCGCTCGACTCTTGAGCTGCTCACGCCAGAAATTACCCTCAAGCGACGCGGTCCGTCAGGCTCGGAATCCGGCCCCTCACGCGCTCCGTAACGCTCAGCGCATGGCACCCCGCACTCCGTCCGTCATGCCGTGGTGGAAGGCCGGATGACCTCGGAATTTGTCTTGCCGCCTCCATGTATTAGCGTAACTTATAGTTTATATGCAGACACAAACTGGTTCGGTCAGACGGAGCATGGATGGCAATGAGGCGGCGGCAAACGTGGCCTATCGATTGAGTGAAACTATTGCCATTTATCCGATTACACCATCCACGCCAATGGGCGAGCTCTCGGATGAGTGGGTTGCAAAGGGTCAGAAAAACTTGTGGAGCCATATTCCGAAGATTGTGGAAATGCAGTCCGAGGCGGGCGTGGCAGGGGCCATCCATGGGATGCTGCAAGGGGGTTCCTTGGCGACGACATTCACGGCTTCGCAGGGCCTGTTGCTGATGATCCCGATCATGTATAAAATCGCTGGTCAGCTCATGCCATTTTGTATGCATGTGTCTGCGCGCACTCTGGCCACCCACGCCCTCTCGATTTTTGGAGATCATTCCGATGTGATGGCAGTGCGGCAGACCGGGTTTGCGCTGCTGGCTTCGGCGAGTGTCCAAGAGGCTCACGATCTGGCGTGCATTTCTCATGCGGCCACGCTCCCTTCGCGCATTCCGTTTTTGCATTTCTTTGACGGATTTCGCACCTCGCATGAGATCAATGATTTAGAAATGATTTCCGACGAAGTCTTGCGGGCGATGATTGATGAGAATGCGATCCAGGCCCATGCCAAGCGGGCCATGACCCCCGACAGCCCGAGCATTCGGGGCACGGCACAAAATCCGGACGCCTTTTTTCAGGCCCGCGAGGCGGCGAATCCATTTTATGCAGCCTTGCCGGGGATCGTGCAGGAGGCCATGTTCCGGTTCGCATCGCTGACCGGGCGCACCTACCATTTGTTTGATTACACGGGCGACCCCGAGGCTGACCGGGTGGTTGTCGTGATGGGTTCGGGGGCCGAAACCCTGTGTGAAACCTCGAAGCATTTGAACAGCCTCGGCGAGCGCACGGGCGTTCTTCAGGTCCGTCTGTATCGTCCGTTTGATGCATGGGCGTTCCTGAATGCGCTTCCCGCCACGGTGAAGCAGATCACCGTGCTCGACCGCACAAAGGAACCCGGCGCACCCGGCGAACCACTCTTCTTGGATGTGTCCTCGACCATGCGGGCAAAAGGACGCTCACGCTGGGAAGTGCTTCCGAACATCAACGCCGGACGGTTCGGGTTGGCGTCGAAGGAATTCACGCCCGCGATGGCGATGGCCATTTTTGCGGACATGTCCAACGAGTCGCCGCGTGAGGAGTTCACCATCGGAATCGAAGACGATGTCAGCGGGCTTTCCCTGCGCTACGATCCAGAGTTTCACCTGCCCGGGCAGACATTTAACCAAGCGGTGTTTTTCGGACTCGGTTCGGATGGCACCGTCGGCGCGAACAAGAACACGGTCAAAATCATTTCCAAAAAGCTGGGCCTCTATGCCCAAGCGTATTTTGTTTATGATTCCAAAAAGGCGGGGGCAGTGACGGTTTCGCACCTCCGTTTTGGCAAGGAGCCCATCCATGCGCCGTATTTGATCAGCGCGGCGGATTTTGTGGGCTGTCATCAATACCATTTGCTCGAACAACAGCCGGTGCTCGAAACCGCACGTGAGGGAGCCATTTTCCTGCTCAACACTCCACACAGCGCGGACACCGCATGGGACCACCTCTCGCATGAAACCCAGGAACTCATCATTGCGAAAAAGCTGAAATTCCATGTGATCGACGCTTACCGGATTGCCAAAGAGACCGGCATGGGCGCACGCATCAACACGATCATGCAGGTCGCGTATTTCGTGCTCAGCGAAATCCTTCCCGTCGATCAGGCGATTGAGGAAATCAAGAGCGCCATCGAGAAAAGCTACTCGCGCAAAGGCGTCGAGCTCGTTCAGAAAAATTGGAACGCCGTTGATATGTCAGTGGCCGGCGTCCACGAAGTCATTGTTCCCGAAACTGTTACCGCCACACGCCCGCGTCCATTCCCGATCCCGGTTGAGGCACCGGAGTTCGTCCGCACGGTCTCTGGCCCGTTGCTCGCTGGCCGCGGAGACTCGCTCCCTGTGAGCGCCTTTCCGCCGGACGGCGTATGGCCGACAGGCACCAGCAAATGGGAGAAGCGCAACCTCGCGCTCGAAATCCCGATCTGGGATCCGTCGATCTGCATCCAGTGCAACAAATGCGTCATCGTCTGCCCCCATGCCGCGATCCGCGCCAAATACTATCCGGAATCCGAACTGGCTTCCGCACCCGAAGGCTTCCAATCCGTCGCCTTCCGCTCTCCGGAACTCACCGGCCAGCGCTACACGATCCAAGTGGCTCCAGAGGACTGCACAGGCTGCCGACTTTGCATCAATGTCTGCCCCGCCAAGGACAAGACAAATGCCAAACACAAGGCGCTTGATCCGGCCGAGCTGGCTCCGCTGCGCGCCCAGGAAATTGCCAATTTCGCATTCTTCGAAGAACTCCCCGAGCCCGACCGCACGCGACTGAAGACGGACATGGTGAAGGATAGCCAATTTTTCACACCGCTCTTCGAGTATTCGGGAGCCTGTGTCGGATGCGGCGAAACTCCCTACGTGAAGCTCGTCACCCAACTCTTCGGCGACCGGGCGATCATTGCCAACGCCACCGGATGTTCCTCGATCTACGGAGGCAACCTTCCGACTACTCCTTACACTGTCAATCGCGAGGGACGCGGACCGGCATGGGGGAACTCGCTCTTTGAGGACAATGCGGAGTTCGGTCTCGGCCTCCGGCTTTCGGTGGCAGACAAGGAAATCCAAGCCAAAGAAATCCTTCTCGCCAGCAAAGACGCGCTCGGTGCGGAATTTATTGGCGGTCTGCTCGATGCTGACCAGTCAAATGAAGCAGGCATCGCCGCTCAGCGCACCCGCGTGGCAGCCCTAAAATCCCGCCTTAGCGAAGTGCCAGAGATTTATCGCCGCCGCCTGGAAATGTTGGCCGACTACCTTGTGAAAAAATCCGTCTGGATTTTCGGAGGAGACGGCTGGGCCTACGACATCGGATTTGGCGGACTCGACCACGTGCTCTCGCTGGGGGAAAACGTCAACATCCTCGTGCTCGACACCGAGGTTTATTCGAACACCGGCGGCCAGCAGTCGAAATCGACCCCGATGGGTGCCGTTGCCAAATTTGCCGCGAACGGAAAATCTCAGACCAAGAAGGATCTCGGACTTTATGCCATGAGCTACGAGGACGTGTATGTCGCTCGCGTGGCACTCGGCGGAAAAGATTCGCAAACCGTCAAGGCCTTTGCCGAAGCGGAAGCCTATCCCGGCACCTCGCTCATCATCGCTTACAGCCACTGTATCGCCCACGGATATAGCCTCACCCAAGGCTTGGAACAGCAGAAGCTGGCGGTCGATACCGGATATTGGCCGCTCTATCGTCACGATCCGCGTCGCCGGGCAAACGGCCAAAATGCGCTCGTGCTCGATTCCCCGGCTCCCAAGCTGCCGCTGGCCCGGTTCACGGAAAATGAAATCCGCTACCGCTTCTTGCAATCGACAAACAAGGAACGTGCAGCCAAGCTAGCCGGAATCGCACAGGAACAAATCGTCTCGCGTTACGAACTCTACCGTCGTATGGCGACCAGCGAAACTCCGGAAAAAATCTGATGAACCTGAAAACCAACTACCTCGGTCTCGAACTCAACTCGCCGTTTGTCATTGGAGCCTCGCCACTCAGCGATGATCTCGACATGGCAAGCCGCTTGCAGGATAGCGGCGCGGGTGCCCTCGTGATGCACTCGCTCTTTGAGGAGCAGATCTCGAACGAATCCGCCGCCCTCGAAGCCTTCACCGAAGCCTTCGAGGACTCGAACGCCGAGGCCACCAGTTATTTTCCCGAGACCGCGGAATACACGCATGGTCCAGAGGAATACCTTGCCCACCTCGCCCGCCTCAAAAGCCGGCTCTCGATCCCTGTGATTGCTTCGCTCAACGGACGCACCCCCGGCGGCTGGGTCCGCTATGCCAAGCTCATGGAAGAAGCCGGCGCCGATGCGCTGGAGTTGAACATCTACGAGGTGCCAACTGACTCCGAAGAAAGCGGCGAGGAAATCGAGTCGCGACTGCTCGAAGTCGTGGCCGGCGTGCGTGAAAAGCTCACCATCCCTCTGGCCGTGAAACTGGCCCCCTTCTACTCGTCCCTTCCCCACCTCGCGAAGGAAATTCATCTCGCGGGCGCCAACGGACTCGTCCTCTTCAATCGGTTTTACCAGCCGGATTTCGATATCGAAAACCTCGTTGCCGAACCCAAACTTTTCTTGAGCACCTCCAGCGAATTGCTCCTCCGGCTGCGCTGGATGGCGGTGTTGCACGGCAAGTCCCCGCTCTCGCTTTCTCTCAGTGGCGGCGTGCATAAAATGCACGATGCCATCAAGGGAATCATGGCCGGTGCCGACACCCTGCAGGTCGTGTCATTGCTCCTCCGGCAAGGACCCCAGGCACTGGTGTCACTCATCAAAGATTTCACCCAGTGGGCACGGGAACACGATTACAAGCATGTTTCCGAAATGCGCGGCTGCCTCAGCCACAGGAACTCGCCCGACCCCGCCGCCTTCGAACGCGCCAACTACCTCCGCGTGCTCCAGCTCTGGAAAGTCTGACGCTTCACGCCATCTATCCACAAAACCAGTGATAGCGGTGGAATGGCGGCACCTGCATCGCAAGCAGCCCGTCAGTCCTCGACGAGATGCTCCCGAAAGGCAGCCCGCAGTTTGAGAGGATCCGGAACCTTGATCGTGCGCCCACGCACAAGGATGAGGCCGGACTCCCGGAGCTTGGCCAGCGTGCGCGATAGGGTTTCCTGCCGAGTTCCCAACTCCCCGCTGAGCATCGTCTTCGTCATCCCAATGGCCACCTCCGCCGGCTTGTGCGTGAGCGGACGCGGACAGCGGCGCAGGATCCAATTCATCAGGCGGGTTTCGGAGTCCTTCAACGTCATACTCTCCAGCGAGGAAATCAGCCCCCG
>JBBQRY010000152.1:0-5552 GCA_038214335.1 Chthoniobacterales bacterium | reverse complement strand
CAAAAATATTTCTTTCGGGGCGCAGCCAAGCGGTGCGGCTGCCGAAGGAATTCCGTTTTGACAGCAAAGAGGTTTTTGTTGCCCGCATGGGATCAGCCGTGGTTCTGATGCCGCAAAATCAGACATGGGATGTCCTTTTTGAGGCTTGCGAGGAATTTTCTCCCGACTTCATGCGCGATCGTGAACAGCCGGAAATCCAGGAACGGGATCTGGCGCTGTGAAATTCCTCCTCGATACGAACATCTGCGTTTTCCTGAT
Organism: Chthoniobacterales bacterium; assembly: GCA_038214335.1. Taxonomy (GTDB): domain Bacteria; phylum Verrucomicrobiota; class Verrucomicrobiia; order Chthoniobacterales; family Terrimicrobiaceae; genus QYQL01. Next base: position 5,294 of record JBBQRY010000152.1, on the reverse strand, counting down.
TCGTAACCAATTTGAGAGCATCCGCAGCCACATCCGCAGCCACCGTGTTGGCGAGATCGGCGTTTCCGCAATCACGGAGGCCGAGCTGAGGTTCGGAGCGGACGCGAGTGCTCAGCCAACAAAAAACCACACCGTTCTGGAACGCTTTTTTCTGACCCTGCCCGTCTTGGCTTTTGATTCCGCGTGCGCCCGGGAATACGGCAGAATCAGAGCCTTTCTAAAAAAAAAGGGAACTCCCATCGGTTCGCTGGACATGCTCATTGCCGCGCATGCGCTGAGCCAAGGAATGACGGTTGTCACCAATAACACGCGGGAATTCAAACGCATTCCCGGACTGTCGATTGTGGACTGGACCAAAGGAGTGTGACTTCCCGCATCCAGATCGAGCGGAAGAAAGCGAAGGCACGTCGAAAATCTCACTCCGCCGAGATCCCGCGTGTGCGGGGTTTGACGCGGAAGAGGCGGAGGGTGATGACGAAAAAGAGGGGGATGAAGAGGATTCCGAAGAACGTGGCGGTGAAGGTGCCGCCCATGACGCCGGTGCCGATGGCATTTTGTCCGCCGCTGCCGGCTCCGGTGGCGATGGCCAGCGGGAGCACGCCAAGCATGAACGCCATTGAGGTCATGAGGATTGGACGCAGACGCTGGCGCGAGGCGGTAAGGGCGGATTCGATGAGACCCATGCCACTGTCGAAATTGGTTTTGGCGAATTCGACAATGAGGATGGCGTTCTTTGCGGAGAGTCCGACGATCGTGAGGAGTCCGACCTGCAGGAACACATCGTTCGAGAGGCCACGCGTGAAGGTAGCGAGGAGTGCGCCAAGGATGCCGAGGGGCACGGACATCATGACGGCGGTGGGGATCGACCAGCTTTCGTAGAGGGCGGCGAGGCAGAGGAAAACGACGAGCAGGGAGATCGCGTAGAGCGGCCCGGCTTGAGCGCCGGCAGAGCGTTCTTCATACGAGAGGCCAGACCACTCGAAGCCGATTCCGGGGGGGAGTTTTGCGGCCAGATCTTCCATGATGGCCATGGCGGTTCCACTGCTCTCACCGGGCACCGGCTGGCCGAAGATTTGCATTGAGGGACGTCCGTTGAACCGCTCGAGGCGGGGCGATCCGTAGGTCCAGTGCCCGGAGGAAAATGCCGAGAAAGGCACCATTTTTCCTTCGGAATTTCGCACATACCACTTTGCAAAATCCTCCGGCACCATGCGGAAGGGGGCGTCGCCTTGGAGAAAAACCCGCTTGACGCGTCCGCGATCCACAAAGTCGTTCACGTAGGCGGAGCCCCATGCGGTCGAGAGCGTGAGATTGATATCCGGTATCGCGAGTCCGAGGGCGATGGCTTTTTCCTCATCGATATCGATTTTATATTGCGGCTCGTCATTGAGTCCGTTCGGACGCACGGCGACGAGGCCGGGATTCTGGGCCGCCATTCCCAGCAACTGGTTGCGGGCCTCGGTCAGCTTTTCGTGTCCGACGCCCACGCGATCGATGAGCTGAAAATCAAACCCCGTCGCATTGCCGAGTTCAAAGACTGCTGGAGGAGGAAACGCAAAAGCCAGCGCCTCGCGGAAACTGAAGAATTCGCGCATCGCGCGTTTGGCAATCGCCTGCACGCGGTTCTGCATGCCGGGACGCGCGTCCCAATCCTTCAGCCGAATGAAAACCAGACCCGCATTCTGACCACGCCCGCCAAAGCTGAATCCCGCGACCGTGAGCACGGACTCGATGTTCGCTTTTTCTTTCGTGAGGAAATACTCGCGAACCTTTTTCAGCACGGCTTCGGTGGCGGTGATGGGTGATCCGGGCGGCGTGGTGACTTGGGCAAACATGATGCCTTGGTCTTCATCGGGCAAAAACGAGGTGGGAAGTTTTTGAAAGAGAAAAACCATGACCGCAACGAGCGCGACATAGATTGCCAGGAACCGTCCGCCGCGGCGAAGAATTTTCTGCACCGTGCCGGCATAGCGGTCGGTGCCCCAACTGAAGGATCGGTTGAACCATCCGAAAAACCCGCGCGTCGAGGCGTGGTGGCCTTTGGGAATCGGCTTGAGCATCGTGGCGCAGAGAGCGGGCGTGAAGATCAGCGCGACAATGACGGACAGCGTCATGGCTGAGACAATCGTCAGCGAAAACTGACGGTAGATCACGCCAGTGGATCCTCCAAAAAATGCCATCGGCACAAAGACGGCCGAAAGCACCAGCCCGATACCGATGAGAGCGCCAGTGATCTGGGACATGGATTTGCGGGTGGCCTCGCGCGGCCCGAGACCTTCTTCGGACATCACGCGTTCGACATTTTCCACAACGACAATCGCGTCATCGACCAAGAGCCCGATGGCCAGCACCATGGCAAACATCGTGAGCGTGTTGATCGAGAATCCGAATGCCGAAAGCACTGCAAACGTGCCGAGCAGGACGACCGGCACCGCAATTGTCGGAATAAGCGTTGCCCGAAAGTTTTGCAGAAAAAGATACATCACGCAGAACACAAGGAACACCGCCTCCAGCAGTGTCTTTGCAACTTCCCGAATCGAAATCTCCACAAAGGGCGCGGTGTCGAGCGGATAAACGACCTTGATGCCCGCAGGGAATCCAGGCTGGAGCCGCTTCATCGTTTCGCGCACGGCATTGACGGTGGTTAGGGCGTTGGCGTTCGTGGCCAAGCGGATCGCCATGCCGGCTGTGGGCTGGCCATTGTATCTGGCAGAAATCCCAAAATTTTCCGCATCAAGGGTCACCCTTGCGACATCGTGCAGACGGATTTGGCCGCCGCCGGGATCCACCCTCAACAGGATTTTGCCGAACTCTTCGGGAGTTTGCAGACGGGAGGGACCGATAACGGTCGCATTCAACTGTTGGCCTGCGACGGCGGGCAGACCGCCCAGTTCTCCAGAGGCCACCTGCACGTTCTGCGCGGCAATGGCGGACTTCACATCCGCTGGGGTGAGGCGGAAATTTTGGAGCTTGGTGGCATCGAGCCAAATCCGCATGGCGTATTGAGAGCCGAAGACCTGAAAGTCTCCGACGCCGGGTGTGCGGCTGATCGGATCTTGAATCGTTGACACCACGAAATCCTGCAGGTCTGCAGAGTTCATGCTGTTGTCGGTCGAGACAAAGCTCACGATGACAAGGAAGTTGCGAGTGGATTTTGCCACGCGGATTCCGCGCTGCTGGACTTCCTGCGGAAGCAGAGGAACCGCCAGCGCAAGCTTGTTCTGCACTTGGACCTGCGCGACATCCGGATTGGTCCCTTGGCGGAACGTGAGCGTGATCGTCATGTTGCCGTCCTTCGTGCTTTCGGACGAAAAATACAGGAGGTTGTCGATCCCGTTCATCTGCTGCTCGATCACCTGCACCACCGAGCTTTGCACGGTTTCCGCCGAAGCCCCCGGGTAGTTCACCGTGATGGAAACGGCGGGTGGCGCGATGCTCGGATACTGCGCAATCGGCAGGGTGTAGAGCGCCAGCGCACCGGCCAGCATCATGAAAATGGCCACAACCCATGCAAAAATCGGGCGGTCGATGAAGAAATTGACCATGGCGTTAGTTCGAGGGGGCTGGCGTCATTTCCACCGGACGCACCGGCGCACCCGGCGCAATTTTTTGAAGTCCTTCCACAATCAACCGATCTCCCGGCTGCAATCCGCCCGTGACCAGCCACTTGTCGCCAATCGTCCGATCCGTCACCAGAATGCGAAGCTCGGCCTTGTCGCCCTCACCCACGACCAGCGCCGTGGGTTCGCCTCGCGGATTCCGAGCCACCCCTTTCTGCGGCACCAGCGTCGCATCCATCATCGTGCCCTCGCTCACGACCGTCCGCACAAACATCCCGGGCAACAACTCGCGGCGCGGATTCGGAAACACCGCCCGCAAGGTCACGGAATCCGTCGTCGGATCCACACTCACCTCGGAAAATTGCAAAGTGCCCAGCTCGGAATACAGACGTCCATCTTCAAAGACGAGCTGCGTCCGTGCGCCGCCTTCCACCCCTTGGATTTGTCCCGCCGCGACCTCACGCTGCAGACGCAGCAACTGGCCGCTCGACTGCGTGATATCCACATAGATCGGGTCCAATTGTTGCACCGTGGCCAGCGGCATCGTCTGACCCGTCGTCACCAGCGCTCCCTCGGTCACCGAAGAGCGGCCAATGATTCCAGAAATCGGCGACAGCACTTTGGTGAATTCCAAATTGATCCGCGCCTCCTCCAAAGCCGCCTGACGCACCGCAATCTCCGCCTGCGCCTGCCGCAGCACCGCAAAAGAATCATCGTAATCCTGCTGGCTGATCACCTTTGATCCCACCAGTTTTTTGCGCCGCTCCAGCAATAACTCCGCCACGTGCGACGCCGCCTGCGCCTTCTCGACCGAGGCCTTCGCGCTGTCATACGCCGCCTGATACGTCGCTGGATCAATCTGATAAAGCGGATCGCCCTTCTTCACCTCCGCCCCTTCCACAAACAGCCGCTCGCGGATGATCCCCCCCACCTGCGGACGCACCTCCGCCACTCGAAAAGCCGCCGTGCGCCCCGGCAATTCCATCGTCAACTCCGCAGCCTCCGACTTCAGTGTGATCACCCCCACTTCCTGCGGCGGACGCTCCCCCGCCGGCGGGCCACCCCCCGGACGCTTTCCGCACCCCGACAGGCTCAAAAGAAGGATTCCGAAAATAACCACGCACGTCTGGAATCCGGCCCGATTCAAAAATTGTGTGCTCATAAATGATGAAAACTGATCTTCTGCCGCCCTCCATTTACCCTGTCACGGCGAGCCTGCATCAGCAAACGTCGTCGAGGATATGATTAAGGTGTCTGATATTTAATGCCGCTTAGTATATCGACAGAGGGCGGACGTGTCAACCCCCAGAAAACGGGCTGATCTGGGCGGGTTTTTGACGGTGGCGGCCAACGGCTTTCAGATTGCGTGCAAATCCCGAACCGGTGTGATTGAAATCACGTTTTTGGGCGAGGCGGCAGGCCGGACGGAAAACTATGCCTTGCCCTGCGCTGAACTCACACCCTTCCGGTAATGCTGAAAGAATGTCATCAAGCTACCGGCGGTCGGGATCGAACCGACACATCTTGCGATACACGATTTTGAGTCGTGCGCGTCTGCCAATTCCGCCACGCCGGCTTGCCTGATCACTGCGAGATGTGCGTTCCGCAGGGTCTTCGGATGGGAGGCCTTCCTGTGAGAAGGCAATCCAACCAATCCGAGAGCTAGTTTATGAGTTCCATGGATTCCCGCAATCTCAAAAAAGCTCAAAAAAAGGCGATGTAGGGCCTGCCCCG
>JBBQRY010000151.1:0-5574 GCA_038214335.1 Chthoniobacterales bacterium | reverse complement strand
CAGCAAGGAGCGTGAGTGCGGAAAAGCGCTCGCTATCGATGGTCTCTTGCGTGGCCCGGCGGCTTTGAGTGATGTCGCGCAGGATGATGGCCCCGCCGACCACCTCGGGTTCGCGGTCCCCTGCTTCATCGCTCATCAGAGGCACCACATAAAAATTAAGGAACCGGTTTTCCGGGTAGAAGACCTCGAGGTCACGGTTCACGACTTCGCCGGAAGAGCCATTGAGGGCGTCCCAGTCGAGTCCTCGAACGACCTCGCCAAGCGGTTTGCCAAGGCTGGCCGCCGCCTCAATCGCAAAAAATCCACAGGCTGCACGGTTGAGGTAGATGATGCGGCCTTTGGGATCGGTGACAATCACGCCCTCAAGGATCGTATTGAAAATCGTCTCCAAAAACCCTTTTTCCCGCGCGATTTCCACAAGGTAATTTTGCACCTCGCCCGGTTGGACGAGACCGATCCGCCCGATGAGTTTGTCCAGGAATCCACTCGTCATGCGGACATCGTTGCGTGTCGTGAGAGCGCGCGCAATGCAGAAATTCCCCGAGACCCTTCCCGAGCCTCCCTCCATGCCAGCGTGCAAGAGCAATTCACTTAGACGTAAAACTTTAAAAGCGGTTCACTCGATCCGGGCATTCTCGTCGCCGTGGATTTTGGCGGCTGCGGAGCAGAGGCAGGCGCCGAGGAAGATGACAACGCCTGTCAGGTAAACCCACAGCATAAGGAGCATCATCACTCCGACGGCTCCGTAGATCGCGTTGTAATTCACAAACCGTGGCAGGTAGTTGACAAAGGCATTCTGGCAAATCTGCAGGGCAAGGGTGACAACGAGTGCCGGCAACCAGACCTGTTTGAAATAAACCCGGCACCGTGGAGCGAGCATGTAGAGGAGCGTAAAGGAATAAAAGAGCACCGCGCCGGAGAGCAAGTAGCGTCCGAGATCCAGGAGTCCGGCAAACGCTTCAAGGTTCAGCCCGGGAAGATAAGCGGCAAGGTAGTCTTGGAACGCAATGGCAATTTTCTTGGCCCCCTGCAGCAGTGCCGGAGCCAGCAACCCAATGAGCAGAGCGCTCGCCATCACCGCAATCATGAGCAGGTTCTTGAGGGGAAGCTGCCACCAAGGGATTTCGACCGTGTGCCATGCCCGGTTCACTCCGCGCACCAGTGCCTGAAAAAACCTCAGAGAGCACCAGATGAGGATGATGAACGAGACAATTGTGACGCTGCCGCGTGAGCTTTCCATCGAGGCGACCATCTGCCACAAATACTCTTGTTGCTGCTGGCCCATGGGAAAAAACCGCTCGATCGTTTGCACGACATCGTTCGAATCAAAAAATGAAGATCCCACGCTCAGGAGCAGCGCAAAGAGCGGAACGAGTGAGAAAAGCGCGTAGTAGGCAAACGATGCGGCGCGTTGTTCGCCGTCGATTTCCGAAAATATTTTGGCAGCTTCCCATGTGATGCGCGGAGATTCGCGCAGGTTTTTGAGCATCCGATTCATACGGAGTTTTGGCGTTTCATGGTTTGCTGCAGGATGCTTTGGGCAACGACATCGTGCTCCAGGTCTGTCGAATCGAAACGAAAATCCGCCGCCCCGGCGTAGATCTCGCGCCGGGTGGTCAGAAGCTCGTCGAACGTGCGACGCGGATCCGCAGTCTGGAGGAGCGGCCGCCGGTGGCTGCGCGTCGCCCGCTCGAAAAGGGCGTCTGGATCGGCATCCAGCCATGCCACCGTGCCGATCCGCTTCAGCGTGGCGCGATTGGTTTCGCGGAGGATTGCGCCCCCGCCTGTCGCGAGCACAATACCCGCCACCCCCACAAGGTCCTCGAGCACGCCGGACTCGATATTTCGGAATCCGTCTTCGCCCATCCGCGCAAAAATTTGTGGAATCGACTGGCGGGCCTGCTGGGTGACGAGGTCGTCGGTATCGACAAACCGGTGACCGGTCAGCAGGGCAAGCCTCCGGCCTACGGAGGATTTTCCGCAACCCATAAAGCCAATAAGAACGATATTCGGAAGCATTCGGGTATCATCTCATGACCGTTTTGGCACGCGAGCCTTTTTGCTCGGGATCAAGCTCGAACTCGACCTCCTCCCCGTCGAGAAGCGTGCGGTGACCCTCTCCGACAATCGCTGAAAAATGGACAAAGACATCCGTGCCGGACTCCGAATCGATGACAAATCCGAATCCCTTTTTGTCGCTGAACCATTTTACTGTTCCTTTTCGCATGAGGTGTCTGGTAATCAAAGCAGGACATCTTCCCGCGCCGGGCGGGTAAAGAGGTCTTCGGAAACAATTTCGTAACAAATGCCAAGCAAGCCACAATCGCCACTGGTCGGAGTCGTCATGGGCAGTTCCTCGGACTGGCCCACGATGAAAGAAGCCTCTCTGATTCTCGAATCTTTGGGGATCGCCCACGAATGCCGTGTGGTCTCCGCCCACCGCACGCCCGATCTGCTGTCCGAATACGGGAAATCTGCCGCTGGTCGCAAATTGCGCGTGATCATTGCAGGGGCGGGCGGTGCCGCACATCTGCCCGGAATGCTGGCAGCCCATACCACGATTCCCGTGCTCGGAGTCCCCATCGAGAGCCGCGCGCTCAAAGGACAGGATTCCCTGCTCTCGATTGTGCAGATGCCGGCAGGCATCCCGGTTGCCACGTTTGCCATTGGCGTCGCCGGTGCCAAAAATGCCGCGCTTTTCGCAGCCGAAATCCTTGCCCACGACCATGCGACGGTGCACCGCGCACTTCTCGCCTTTCGTCGTCGGCAAACGAAAGAGGCCCTTGCCAGCAAACTCGAGTGAAGTTCGACACCCGCGTTTCTGCCTGCGACGCCCCCCTCGCGGCCAAGCTCCTTGCCGACGGGGAGCTGGTCGCCCTGCCCACCGAGACGGTTTATGGGCTCGCGGCGGATGCCGGTAACCCAACCGCCTGCGCCAAAATTTTTGAGGTGAAGGCGCGCCCTTTGAGCGACCCGCTCATCGTGCATATTCCCTCCCTCGATTGGCTGGACCGCCTAGCAGAAGTGCCGGAGTCCGCCTGGCCGCTTGCCGAGAAATTCTGGCCCGGCCCGCTGACCCTCGTGCTGCGCCGCCGAAGCACGGTTCCCGATCTGGTGACCGCTGGACAGGAAACCGTCGCGATCCGCATGAGTGCGCATCCGATATTTCAGGAAGTGATTCAAAATTTTGGCCGTCCGGTGGCCGCGCCAAGCGCCAATCGATTCGGAAGGATCAGCCCGACGACCGCCGCCCATGTGCTCGAGGAACTCGGAGGCCGGATCCCGCTCATTGTCGATGGCGGCCCGTGCGTTCACGGCATCGAATCCACCATCGTCTATGTCGGAGACAGCCCCCCCGCGCCGCCAAGGAACACAGGCGTCCCGCCTGTGAATGACCCCGCTCCCCTCAAACTCCACATTCTGCGTCAGGGTCCGATCACCTCCGAACAATTGGCGACGTTTGGCGAAGTCTCAGGAGCCGTGGCAGGAATCGCTGCACCCGGCAACATGGCGAGCCATTACGCGCCGCAGACACCGCTGCGGATCGCGACCAGCACCGCCAACCTGCGCGAGGCATTTGCTGAGTTGCCTTCGGAGCCTTGTCTCGGCCTCTTAGCATGGGAAACGTCCGGAGATGGTTTTGCAGCCGTCGAGCAACTTTCGCCATCTCAAGATCTTCGCGAAGCTGCGGCCAACCTCTATGCCGCGATGCGGCGATTGGACGCCGCCGAACTCGATGGCATTGTGGCTGAGCCGCTTCCAGAGTCTGGTCTCGGTGCCGCCATCATGGAGCGCCTGCGCCGGGCGTCCGCACGATGAGCAACAAACTCAACACCAAGGCCAGCGGGATCATTGCCATCGCCGTGATGGTCAGCCGCGTGCTCGGTCTTGTGCGCGAGGTGCTTTTCAACTCGCTCTTCGGAACCGCTTCTATGGGCCTGTTCCTCATTGCCTTCCGCGCACCCAACCTCCTCCGTGATCTCTTCGCAGAGGGCGCGCTTTCCACTGCCTTCGTCACCGTTTTTTCTCAGCGCATTCAAAAAGAAGGCGAAGAATCTGCATGGGTGCTGGCCTCGAAAATGATGACGCTCGCAGCCGTATTCATGAGCATCGTCACAATCCTCGGCATGGTCTTTGCCAAGCAGCTCGTCTGGCTTCTCGCGCCCGCCTTCGCCCCCGAGGATGCCGCCTTCACGATCGTTCTCACGCAGGTCATGTATCCGTTCATCCTGCTCGTCTCGCTCGCGGCGCTCGTCATGGGCATGCTCAACTCCCGGAATGTGTTCACCGCCCCGGCCATGGCATCCAGCTTCTTTAATATTGGATCGATTGTCGGCGGCGCATTTTTCGGATGGATGATCGATCCGCACTTCGGACAAACCGCCCTCATTGGCCTCGCCATCGGCACACTCATCGGCGGATTCCTTCAGTTCGCCGTCCAGCTTCCCAGCCTGCGCCGCGTGGGATTTCGGTTCCGTCCGGATTTCCGGTGGAAGGATCCCGGCATCCGCAAAATCCTTGTGCTCATGGTGCCCTCGGTGATCGCGGCAAGTGCCGTCCAGATCAATGTCCTGATCAACTCGAGCTTCGCATCTTTTGTGGGCAAAGAGGCGATCACATGGCTCAACAGCTCCTTCCGCCTCATGCAGTTGCCGATAGGAGTCTTTGGCGTCGCCGTGTCCACGATCACCCTGCCCGTGATCTCGCGGATTGCCGTCGGGGCGGATCGCAGCACTTTCGGACCCACGCTCGGCAAGGCGATGCGCCTGGCGGTTTTTCTTACCCTCCCTGCGGCGGTCGGCCTGTGGTTCCTTGCGAACCCCGTGATCGGGCTCATTTACCAACACGGAGAATTCCGTGCGAATGACACCCGGCAGACCGGGTTTGCGCTCCAGTTTTACGCGCTCGGCCTCGTCGCCTACGCCGGCATCAAAGTCCTCTCCCCCGCCTTCTACGCCATCAATCACAAATGGACCCCGATGCTCGTGAGCTTCGGATCCATCGCCCTCAACCTCGTGCTCAATTACTGGTTTGTGTTCCAGATCGGGCTCGGACACCGCGGACTCGCCCTCTCGACCAGCATCTGCGCCACACTCAATTTTTCCGCGCTCTATTTCCTGATGTTGCGCCCTGCCGGGACACTTGATTCTCGGCGGTTCTTTGCGTCCCTCTCGCGCTGCGCACTGGCCTGCATTCCGCTGGGGCTCGTCTGTTTCTACGGACTTCATTTCGGAGGATTACTCTTTCCAGAACCCGTCTTTTGGCAACGTGCGCTGGTGATCATGGTCACCATCTCCACAGCCGGACTCTTCTACCTCGCCGGATGCCTCATCCTCCGCGTCGAAGAAACCCACGAGGCCGCCAAAATTCTCCGCAGGAAATTTCTCCGAAAATCCTGAGATTTCGGCCTTCTCCTCGGTGGTCAGTTCGGGGGCGGGGCGGGTTCCTTCGAATGTCGCTTCAAGACTTCCGCGCCTTGCTTGCCCTCGGTGCCCGCCATCATCAGGGTCATCCCCAGCAATCCCGGAAGCTGACCACAGCGCAACTCATGGTGCTTGGATCCCAGTTGGATGG
>JBBQRY010000150.1:0-5620 GCA_038214335.1 Chthoniobacterales bacterium | reverse complement strand
TTTCCAAGGCTTGCGCAAACCCGTGCGTGGCGTAGAATTCCGAACATGCCGCGACGCCCGATTGTCAAAATTGGCCCCCACGAACTGGGAGGCCGTGAATTGGTTTTCATCCTTGGCCCGTGCGTGATCGAATCCGCAGTTTTTACCCGCCGCATGGCCCGCAAACTCCAGCGCATCTGCAACGGCGAGGGAGTCGGATTTGTTTTCAAGGCCTCCTACGACAAAGCCAACCGCACGTCCCTGCGGTCGTTTCGCGGCACCGGTGTCCGCGACGGATGCACCCTGCTCGGTGAGATCGGTGGAGAACTCGGCGTTCCTGTGACGACCGATGTGCATTCCCCACAGGAAGCGGAAATTGCTGCGGAGTTTGTGGATGTCCTACAGGTTCCGGCCTTTCTCTGCCGGCAGACCGACCTCATCCTTGCCGCAGGCGTGAGCGGACGTGTGGTCAATGTCAAGAAAGGCCAGTTTCTTGCGCCATGGGATATGGCGAACGTGGCCGCCAAGCTCGAAGGGGCCGGATGCCGGGATTTCTTCTTCACAGAACGTGGCACCACATTTGGTTACAATAACCTTGTCGCCGACATGCGATCCATTTATTGGATGCAGGAACTGAACCGTCAGGTTGTTTTCGATGCCACCCATTCCGTGCAACGTCCAGGTGGAGCCGGAGAAACAACCGGAGGAGATGGCGTGCTGGCACCCATCCTTGCCAAGGCCGCCGTGGCCGCTGGATGCGACGGCCTGTTTATCGAAACCCATGAAAATCCTGCAAAAGCTCTTTCCGATGGCCCCAACCAAGTCGCGCTCAAAGATCTTCCTCGGCTTATTGCCCAACTCAGGAGGATTCGCGATGCCATCCTTTGAAATCCGGGCGGCGGCGACTTCCAAGTCCATCGCTCCGCCAAACCTCTGCCGAATCGCAACCATCCTCCTCCTCGCGGCCTGGATGATCCTTCCCGCATGGGCTGGAAAACCGAAGGATTCCGAACCCCCCGCCAAGCCCGATGCGGCAGCCGAGCAGGGATTCGATGTGCCGGTGCCTCTGGGAATTCCCGTCAAAGGCATCAAAATCCCCCACCGCAACGAAGAAGGAAAATTGCTCATGACGATTGAGGCAGAGGTCGCTACGAAACTCGATGAGCAACACCTCGAAATGCAAAACATGAAAATCGAATCCTTCGACAACGATGGAAAAACGATCCGCATCGAGATTCCTCACTCGATTTTCAATCTTGAAACCCGCATCCTCGCAGGCGAAAAATCAGCCCGCATCACCCGAGATGATTTTGAAATCACGGGCGATGAACTCGAATTCAATACGAAAACCCGGTTTGCCACGATGCGTGGTCAAGTTCGGATGGTCATTGATTCCGTAAATATCGAAAACAAATGAGAACACTTCACCTTATCCCCATCTTTATCGCCGTGGCGGCTTCGCTGGCCCACGCCCAACAACCGCCGTCCATGAATGCGGGCAACAAGCAGGATACTGGCGCATTTGCTGGACTCGGCAAAGATCGCCCCACCGACGCCAAAACCGAAATCACCGCAACAAAGGAGGCGACATTTGACAACGCAGCGAGCGTGGCTGAGTTCGTCGGCAATGTTGTCGTGCGCGATCCGCAATTCACCCTCACCTGCGACCGCCTCAAGGTGATTCTGAGCAACAGCCGGAAGGGCATGGAAACAGCCGAAGCCATCGGGAATGTCGTGATCATTCAGGAAACTACCGAGAAAGGCGGACAGACCACCAAGGCGATTGGGAAGGCGGCACAGGCGACGTATGTCCCCGCGACCGGCACCGTCACGCTCAAAGGCTGGCCCTCGGTGCAGCAGGGGATGAACAACCAAGTTGCCACGGAAGAGGGTACGATCATGATCCTCAATCGAAGCGGAAAATCCGAGACCATCGGACCCAGCAAAACCGTGATCAAAGACACCAGCGAAACCAGATGAGCAACGAAAACCCAGACCGCAAGCCCGTGCCGGAAGGAGCACCTCTCCTGCGAACGGACGGGCTCGTCAAAATCTACAACGGACGGTCCGTCGTCAACGGGGTCGATATCAATGTCAAACGCGGCGAAATCGTCGGCCTCCTCGGTCCCAATGGAGCCGGAAAAACCACGACGTTTTACATGATCGTTGGCCTGATCCGCCCGAATGGCGGTCGCGTCTTTTTCCGCGAAAATGATGTCACCGACATGGCCATGTATCGCCGCGCCCGCCATGGCATGGGATACCTCCCGCAGGAGGAATCGATCTTCCGCAAGCTCACCGTCGAAGAAAATATTCTCGCCATCCTAGAAACCACAAATGCCTCTAAGGCCGAGCGCAAAAGCCGTTGCGAGGAACTCCTCACCCGGTTCGGAATCGAGCACATCGCCAAAAACCAGGCGCTCACGCTTTCGGGCGGAGAGAAGCGCCGCCTCACGATTGCGCGCTCGCTCGTCACGAACCCCGCCCTGCTCATGCTGGACGAGCCATTCAGCGGCGTGGACACCATCGCTGTGCATGACGTGCAGCAAATCGTGCAAGATCTTCGTGAGCAGGGACTCGCCATCCTCATCACCGACCACAATGTCCGCGAGACACTGAACATCGTGGACCGCGCGTATTTGATCTACGAGGGCCGCGTCGAAAGTCAGGGCAACAAGGATTTCCTGCTGAACGATCCGATCAGCCGCAAGCTCTACCTCGGCGAATCGTTTACGATGTAATCAAGAAATGACCGCCTCCTCCGTCAGCAAGCCGTCCGGAATCCGTGTGCCCCACATCACGGTCGGCCATTTCTACGCCAACCATGCCGAAGAACTTGGCCTCCGCCTCGAAGGCTCGTCGCGCGGACTCAACCGCCTGATCCGCGAACCCACCATCAACCGCCCAGGCCTCGCCCTCTCCGGATTCTTCCGCTACTTCGCCATGAAGCGGATCCAAGTGCTCGGCTCTGCGGAACTCAGCTATCTCAAAAGCCTGCCGCCTGCGACCCTCCGCGAACGCCTCCGCGCATTCTTCGGAAAAAATATGCCGTGCCTGATCATCGCCCGGAACGCTCCCGTGCCCGAGGCCATGCTCACGGCAGCCAGCGAATTCGAGACGCCGATCTTCCGCACGAACATGATCACGATGAAGTTCATCAACGCGGCCACCATCCTTCTCGAATTCGACTTTGCCCCCTCCGCCTCCGAACACGGTAGCATGGTCGATATCCTTGGCATCGGAACCCTCGTTCGCGGTGCCAGCGGCATCGGCAAAAGTGAATGTGTGCTCGGCCTCATCGAACGCGGATACAGCCTTGTGAGCGATGACGTGACCCGCTTCCGCTCCATCGAAGGCCGCGAACTCCTCGGCATGTCGGACAACCTCTCGCGCTATCACATGGAGGTCCGAGGAATCGGAATCATCAATATCGCCTCAATGTTCGGAGCCGGTGCCGTCCGCGCCCAAAAACGCCTCGATTTTGTTGTGACATTGAAAGATTGGCATGAAGTCGAAAATGTGGATAGAATCGGCCTCGACCGCGAAAACTACGAAATCTTGAAGATCAAGATCCCGCATGTCACGCTGCCGGTTCGCACCGGTCGCGACCTGGCACGCCTTGTGGAAGTCGCGGCCCTAGACCAAAAACTCAAAGACATGGGTGAAAATAGTGCTGTGGAATTTAACCAAAAGTTGCTGCATATGATCAGCGAACGCCGGAGCCGGTAATGGGACTACTCTCTAAAAAAAAGCCGAATGACGGCGGGCAGCGATGCACCGCCGAGGTCGTCATTGATAACCGGAACGGGCTGCATGCCCGCCCGGCCGCAATGTTTGTAAAAATTTCCAGCCGCTACCGCGCCGAGGTCTGGGTAGAGAAGGATGGTGAACGCGTCAACGGCAAGAGCATCATGAGTCCCATGATGCTCGACGCCGGAAAAGGCTCGCGCCTCCAAGTCGTCGCCGAAGGGGTCGATGCCGATAAGGCCGTGGCCGAAATCAAAAACCTCGTCGAAACAAGGTTCGGCGAAGAATAGCTCCAGTATTTACGAAGTGATTTTTTTCTGATAGGACTGGCTTCCTTATGGAGCCTTCCGACACGACCGAACAGCGATTCTCGGGCATTCCCGTAGCCCCCGGCATCGCGCATTGCGCGGTCATGGTCCAGTGGGAGGAGGACGAGGAAATCGCTTTCCGGAGGATCGAGGCCCATGAACTGCCGGAGGAGATCGCCCGGTTCGAGTCCGCCCTCATCGCCACCCGCGCGGAACTTCTCGAAATCCAGCAGCGCATCGCAACGGCGATCGGCTCAAACGATGCGAGTATTTTCGACGCCCATCTGCTTGTTGTCGAGGACCGGACCCTCATTGACGAGGTTCTCCGCAAGCTCGACCAGGACCACTCGAACGTCGAATACGCGTTCCACCAAGTCGCCGAAAAATACTGCCGCACCCTCTCCCAGATTGAAGATCCCTACCTGCGCGAAAGGGTGGTCGATATCGAAGATGTCACGCGGCGTGTGATCCGCCACCTCTTGGGCAAAGCCCCAAAAAATCCGGCAACCCATGACCGGCAACACATCATTGTCGCCCACAACCTCACGCCCTCGGATACCGCACAACTCAATCGGGAACTTGTGCTGGGTTTCGCCACCGAGACCGGCAGCAAGACCTCGCACACCGCCATCATGGCCCGCTCGCTGGACATTCCTGCCATCGTCGGCCTGCACGGGATTTGCCAGAGACTCACCAGCGGCGACGATATCCTTCTCGATGGATACACAGGCACGATCATCCTCAATCCGACCGCGGAAACGCTGGCGGAATACGGACGCATCGAATCCGCCAAGGATCAGGTGATCGAGAGGCTCGAATCAATCCGCGAGACCACTTCGACCACGCTGGACGGACGCCACATCGTCCTCTCCGCGAATGTGGATCTGCCCCAGGAACTCGATGATATCGCCGCCAATGGAGCCGAGGGCATCGGACTCTACCGCACGGAATTCCTCTACCTCAACCGCGTCGAACCTCCCGATGAGGACGAGCAGTTCGAACACTACAAATTGGCGGCGGAACGCTCGCACCCCCATGGCGTGATCATCCGCACCCTCGATGTCGGCGGCGACAAATCCACCCAATGCCTCCACCTCCCCGAGGAGCAGAATCCGTTCCTCGGTTGCCGCGCCATCCGGTTCTGCCTGCAAAATCCCGAAATCTTCCGCACCCAACTGCGCGCCATCCTCCGCGCCGCAACCTTCGGGAATGTGCGCATCATGTATCCCATGATCTCTGGGCTCGATGAGCTGCGCCAAGCCAATGCCGTCCTCGAAGAAAGCAAAGCCGAACTCGCCGCACGCGGCGTGCCATTCCACCCGTTCATCGAGGTCGGAATCATGATTGAGATTCCCAGCGCTGTCCTTGCTGCTGACCATCTCGCACGCGAAGCCCGGTTCTTCAGCATCGGCACGAATGACCTCATCCAATACACGATTGCCATCGACCGCGGCAACGACCGCATCGCCCACCTCTACCATCCCACCCACCCTGCCATCTTGCGCATGATCCGCATGGTCGTGGATGCCGCACGCGCCAATGGAATCTGGACCGGGGTGTGCGGCGAAATGGCCGGCGACGTGACC
>JBBQRY010000149.1:0-5655 GCA_038214335.1 Chthoniobacterales bacterium | reverse complement strand
GTGCGGGCGGATGGGACGATCATGGACGGTGCCCCCACGGGCAAGGGCGTTCTTCCGGGTGTGCGCATCACATTCCGCCAGTCTCCAGAGTCTGCCGCACAGCGTTTGCACTACGTCCAGGCAAATGTCTCCGACGACTCGCTCGGCAGCGGTGGACTTTTGAAATGGGTCGAGGGATTTGGCATGGGGAATGTGTATTTCAAGGCGGCTTCCTACCTGCTACATGAGGCGTATTTTTCCAAAATCCGCACCTTCCTGCTCCATCGCGCCAATGCGGTGCTCCAGGATGATTCGGGGATTCCTTTTTCTTTTTTCCAAAATGGCGAGTGGCGGATCTGGTTCTTCGGCTCCTACACGGGGACCCTCGACATCTTCAAACAATACCACCAACCGGTGCTTGGTGAGGCACTCCGCACTTCGGCTCAGCCCCTGCCTTTTGGCACGGGTTACAAATGGCGCACGGGCCAGTCGAACCTCCTGCTCGCTGTTCGGCAGACCCCTCCCAAGGCGCTGCCATTCACTCCCCCGCCGAACTGAAGAGCTTGTCGAGAAAGGCCGGATCTTTGAACTGCGAGGAGCGTCCCAGGCGGACAATCACCGCGCCGATTGAGGGGATAATATACACCCTCTGGCCGCCGGAGCCTGCCATGCAGACGAGATCGCGCGGAGCGGAGTTCGACAATTGCGTTGCGTGCCACTGGTCCCGTGTGAGGTGGGCGCGAATGGCGTCCTCGATATCGCGCTCGGACGCCGTGCCACTCGGACGGTTTAGCCAGAATCCGAGTCCGTAGGCTGGATTGGCATCGGAGCCCGCAAACGCGACAGCAAGGCGGGATTTGGGAATGACCGTGACAAATGGCGGAAGCCTTCCCTCATTGAGAACAAATTTTCCCAACCGCAGCAAATCATCCGGCGTGAGCTGTGCCCCTGCCGACAAGTAGGACTGTCCGCGACGGTCCTGCCGCCATCCGGCGGGCTCAATCCCGAGGCGGCGCAGAAATTCGCCGATGGCTTGCCCTGCAGAATCCTCGCCGGAAGTGCCGGACGGAAAGACCTTGCCAACCGATTCGTAATGTCCGGGGCCATACACAAACTGCGCCCCAGGCCGTGCCACGACCGGCAGGGAGGCTGCGGATTTCCGGACATCCTTCACGCCTTTTTTGTAAAGGATTTCGTAGCCTGTGGAGAGGCCGGAGGTCTGGGACAGCAGATGGCGCAAGGTGATCGGTGGGCAGCTTGGAGTGGTCCGCACGGGCGTTTCCACCGACAGCTCGCGGCGGCTGAGACACGCAAGTGCCGTGATGCTTTTGGTGATGCTGAAAACCGGAACAGTCGACCCCGCATGGAATCCGGGCGCGAAGACCTGAACCGTCGGACGCCCCTTGCGGGAAATGATGAGGACCGTGCCTCCGGTTTTTTGCGAGTAGAGAGCGGCGGCAGAAGGGTTCCATGCCATGGCCGCAGGGAGAGGCAGCATCAACAGGGCGATCCCACCCCAGAGGCCACGCCGAAAAAAAGCTATCACCCGGATATGGCAGCACGTCCGCGATGGGCTGGCAAGCCAACCGGCACGATCATCTCCTCGTCCGTGTTGAGACGGCGGAAATAGGCAGATCCCTTCCATGCGCCCCAACCGGACTCCCACAGCGTTTCACAATCAGCACACCGAATATCATGGGGCTGTCCGGGCACCCAAGGGTTCTCCGCCTTGCATTTCGGACAGATCGTCAGGAAGACCGGATGCGCCTGAAGCTCGACCTCGGCCAGCTTTTCCACCGGCACGTCAATGTCGCCGGCCTCGAGCGGAAGATCAAAACTCCGCTCCCGGCTGCAACGTTCAAAATAGCGTTTCTGCGTCGCATCCAAAAGCTTCGCAACTCCCGAAGTCGTGAGAAACCTCCTGTCGCGGCGGTCATCGAGCATGTGCAGCGAAAGAAGGATTTTGATTTTGGCCTTTGTGGTGAGCCGGATGTGGAGGTCCGCAGCCATGGTATCGAACATCTCGGCAAGCTCCGGGGGCGATGGCAACGAGAAGGTCAGCGCCGCCCGGAACAACTCCTCGGTCTCAGCCACGCTGCGCACAATCGGACGAATGCTATCCCTCGGCCCGGAAAAAATGACCACCGTATCCTCGGCGCAGGCGTCGAGCAGGGATTGAAGGACCGCCCGAATCTTCGCATACGAAATGCGCGAGTTTTTGCGTTCACTGTGTGCGGGAGCTGAGAGGAAGAGCATTCCGCCTCGGGCGGACTCCACCAGCGCAGCCATGGTCTCCGGATCATCCATCAGAAGTGCCATCTCCGCATCCATCACCTTGCCTCCGTCTTTCAAAATCCCCAGAGTGCCAAGCGACTTGGCCAGCAGCGCGGCCACTTGACGGCATCCGCTGCCTTCCTCACTCTCGAAAACACAATGGAACTTGAGCGGCGGCACCGGTAACCCCTGCTTCTTTCGTTGGACGGACGCATAGGCCTGATGCAGAAGCGTCTCAAGGATTTTTTTTGAGGCATTCATCCCGATCATTTGGTGGATTTCCGCCAGCACGGACGACAGAACATCGCTGTGGGTATCCGCCGGTTTCGGGGTCTCATCTCTTCGGGTGAGGTTGCCCTGCAAGCTTTGAATTTCACCATCCGCCGAGTTGTCGAACAAACAAAAATCCACTGAGGCCGTGACCGAGTCAATGGTCACATGGGCGAATGTCTTGGTGGCCTGCGCTGAGAAGGCGCACTCATGAAGATGGAGGGGGCCGCCATTTTGCATGGTCACCCCGCCAAGAATTTGGCGATCAAACTCGCAGAACAACATTTTCACTTCCTTACAGGACACGAAATGGGCACCGATCTGGTTCTCCATAAACACCGTGCCGGCACAATAAACCGGTGTGTTGTCGGCATGAAGTCCCGCGCCAGGGTTTCCCTCCTCATCACGGAATGCCCCCTCAACCCGGCAACTCAATAAGTGGAGTGCGTTGGCATTCTGAGCGGACACTCCAACTTGACAATTCGTCACCGCCGTTCCGACGATCTCTCCCTTAGCTCCCTCAGTCAGCAATACCCCTACCTCAGCCCGCTCCACCCGCGAGTTTTCCAAGAAAAGCCTCGTGTTGGTGCCGGAGGATTCGAGCCCGCCCACCACTCGAACCTCCGAAAGAATCAGGCATCCGTTTGACTGCTGGATCGTCGGACTTTCGGTATTCCCCGAGATGATTTGTATGCCGGAAAGCAGGACCGAGTGGTCGGTCTGAAGGAGCAGCGTCGCTCCCTTCGTGGGTCCGTGAAAACGCACCGTCCCAGGCCGCGCCGCCCGAATCGACATCGTTTTGGTCAGCTTGGGAGCGGGATAATCCCCCGGCGGGAGCACCAGACATTCGTCCCGGTGCAGCCTGCGAACCGCTGTCAAATAGGCCGCTTCCGGCGTCGAGCCATCCTCCGGTTCTGGAATAATGACATCCCGAGCCTTTTGAGGCGGAAACTGATTTTTCACGACGCCCGGAAGCGCGGAAGGGCGGAGCGAAGACCTCATAAAAGGGTTGGATAAGACAGGACCAGCATACGTGGGTGGACAAGCAATGTGATACCAAATTACCGAAAAGTCCAGTCCAATGCGGCAGCCCGCCTTCGGGTGCAGGACAAAAATCTTCCAGTGTTTTCCCCAAATTCACGGTTCCACGAACAAGATTGTCCATATTCCTTGTCCGGAAAAAATCGGAAGGAGATGTCAACGATGACATGAGTTGTGCGTGGAATGCGGTCAGGGTAGGGTTGTGCGCGGGCTGGTGATCCGGCCAGCGAACAAGCTGCCCATCGTTCTCTTGCGGAATCCAAGGCGATCATGAGCTTGAGCAAGGGCCGTCACTAAGCGGAGTCCGATGCCCATCCCGCTGTGCTGCTGGGGACGGGTTGCGCCAATGATGTTGGCGATGGTGCAGACAGCTTGCCGTCCGTGCCGATGGATATGGATACGAACTCTTCCTTTTCCGTGCTTGAGCGCATTGGTGATGAGGTTGTGAAAGATCCGACGAAGGTGCTCGGGATCGGCTTGTATCTCACAATTGGCGTCACAACGCATCTCGATCGTGCGTTGCTCCTCAGCGGCGAGAAGACGATACACGTCGAGCATTTCCTCAAGTAAATCACAGAAATTCACACTCTGGATGTGAAGCGGCAATTGGCCCTGTTCGGCACGCGCCATGAGGAGAGCTTGATCGACATAGCCGGAGAGACGCCCGAGTTCGTCCTGCAGGGAGTCGGAGAGATCGGGGTCAATTTTGTCGGCGGCATGTTCAACCTGGAGACGCAGGAGGGTGAGCGGTGTGCGCAACTCGTGAGCCACCTGACCGGAGAATTCGTTGAGTTGGCGGAAGGAGCGCTCCAGACGGTCGAGAAGTCCGTTGATTTGGTCCTGCACGGAGAGAAACTCAGGGTCTTGTTCGGCGAGCCGGACGCGTCGTCCGATGTTCTCTGGATGGATCGCCTGAAGCTGGGCATTGAGTTCCGTGACGGGACGAGTGGAACGCCGCGCGAGGAAGTATCCGACGAACAGTGCCGCCGCGATGATCGGCACGGAGACCACGAGTGCGCTTTGCAAGAGTTCTTTCATGATGTCGCGCACTTCGGCGTCAGAATAGTTGCCGTGCAAAGTCCAATCGGGATGGTTGGGATGGTCGAGTTCCCATTTCTCTTGCCGCAGTTCGTAGTCGAGATGCGCATAGGTGATGGTCAGAAAGAGCGTGGTGACCACGAGGAAACTCGCGCCGAACCAAATCGACAGACGGAGGCGCAGCGATTTCATTCCGCTTTCTCCCGCACCGCGAAGCCGATACCGCGAATTGTTTGAAGGAGCGACGGGAGACCGGGCGGATCGACCTTACCGCGCAGATAATTGATATAGACATTGACCACGTTGGTTTCGGAATCGAAGTGCTGATTCCAGACGTGCTCGATGATGGCGGTTTTGCTCACGGGCTTCGGCGAGGCCATCATGAGAAATTCGAGGAGGGCGAATTCGCGGTTGGTGAGTTCGATGAGCCGTTCATCACGACGGGCGGTGTGGGCGACGAGGTCGAGTTCGAGATCGGCCACGCGCAGAATGTTGCTGGCCTCCGGGCGCTGACGCCGCAGCAGGGCACGGAGGCGGGCGAGCAATTCGGCCATGGAGAATGGTTTCACCAAGTAATCGTCCCCGCCGGCATCAAGTCCCCGGACCCGATCTTCCACGCCACCACGGGCAGTAAGAAAAATGACCGGCGTGAGGATTTGTTTGCGGCGGAGGTGCCGCACGACCGTGAAGCCGTCCTTGAGCGGCATCATCACGTCGAGCACCAGAGCATCGAAGGGTTGGGTTTCCGAAAGCCAGAGCGCGTCGTCACCATCAGCCGCCACATCCACCGCATAACCAGCTTCCTCCAGCCCGTGCCGGATATGGTTGGCGACCTTCTTTTCATCTTCAGCCAGTAAAATCCGCATGATCGGGATTTTTAACTGCGTTTGTGCCAAAATGCGAGCCATCGCTTGGGGCGCATCTCCGAAAAGTGCAAACAGGGAGAACAGGCGTCTCGCCTGTTTGGTGACTGGCTATTGTCTGCGGAGTCTCCACTCCCCACAGGCGGGACGCCTATGCTCCCTGACCTTCCATCGCCGATTGCACTTTTCA
>JBBQRY010000148.1:0-5682 GCA_038214335.1 Chthoniobacterales bacterium | reverse complement strand
CGAAAAGTGCAAACAGGGAGAACAGGCGTCTCGCCTGTTTGGTGACTGGCTATTGTCTGCGGAGTCTCCACTCCCCACAGGCGGGACGCCTATGCTCCCTGACCTTCCATCGCCGATTGCACTTTTCAGAGATGCGCGTGCCTGACGCGACGGGAGCGGGCTAGATATCGGAACCCGCTACCAAACGCGGTTCATCTTGCTCGTTCTTTCATAGCACGCATCACCTCTTGGAACACCTCATACACTTGGTCGCGGGAGTTTGCATATTCGAGTTGAATCGCCATGCGACTCTGCTGCCGGTAAATGATGCGTAATCCGCCAATTTATTTCATGGGGCATGAAAAGAAACCCCAAGAAGTAACTTGATTATCTGATTATCTGATTTTATGCTCCGCGCATGGAGTCAACTCTCACAGTTACGGAGGCGGCACGGAATTTTTCCGACCTCATCAACCGCGTCGTCTATCGCGGTGATGTGGCGATTCTCACAAGGAATGGCAAGCCGGTGGCCCGGATATTGCCCGAGGGGCTGGGGAAAACCACCGGACGAGAATTGGCAGATTTCTGGAGAACCCGGACCTCGATGGCAGCCCACGAAGCGGAATCTTTTTCTCACGATTTGGCGGAGATCCGGAGCGAAGGGAATCGGCCGCAACGCGACCTGTGGGCCGAATGAATGTCCTTTTCGACACTTCCGTGCTGATTGCGCAGGAACGAGGACTATGGGACGCCGTGGCTTTCAATGAGCAACTCGTTGGCGATCATACGGCCGCAATCAGCGCGATCACCGTCTCTGAGTTTCTGGAGGGAGTTTTTCGCGCCCCGCCCGGAAAGCGTCAAGAGGCACGCCGCAGTTTTTTTGATGCGATCATTTCTACGCATCCAGTTCTTCCGTTTGGAGTCGAGGAAGCCCACACCCATGCCCGGCTCAAAGCAGATCTCTCCCGAAAAGGCGTTACCGTGGGTCCCCACGACCTTCTCATTGCCTCCACCTGTCTCCACCACGATTTCGATCTCGTCACTCTCAATACAGAAGAATTCTCCCGTATTCCAGGCCTCCGGCTCGCCCCTTCCTACCAATTCGCCCTTGGATCGCGCCTCTGAAGCGTTCACCGGGTTCACTACCAATTTTCCTCATGCGCCCGGAGCGTCATCCTTTTCTGGCATCCGACGTGCAGTCCTGCTATGAGTCTGCCGTGATGGAATTCTCGCCAGTGCGCGTGCGCGCCAAGTTTTTCTTTGAAGGGGATAAAAAGTTTTTTATCAAGGGGGTGACGTATGGGCCGTTTGCGCCGGATGCGAACGACGAGTATTTCGGCACGCCGACGAGCGTGGTCCGCGATCTGGACCTGATGGTGGAGGCGGGCGTGAACCTGGTTCGGATCTACTACGTTCCTCCCAAATGGTTCCTGGACCTCTGTGCGGAACGTCGCATCCGCGCTCTCATTTCCATCCCATGGGCCGAGCATTTGGAATTTTTGAAGGATTCCAAAATCCGCGTGGCGGCGGAGAAGGCAGTGCGTGAGGGAGTGGCAAAGAACGCGGGGCATCCGGCGGTATTTGGCTACTTGGTCGGGAACGAAATTCCGACGACCATGGTGCGGTGGCTGGGGGCTCGTCAGGTCACGGAGTTTGTCGAGCGGCTTATCAACATTGGTCGGGAAGCCGATCCGAAAGCGTTGTTCTCCTACGCGAGCTATCCGCCAACCGAATACCTGCTGCCGCAGAACAGCGATTTTGTGACGTTCAATGTTTACCTGCACCGGCAGGAGGATTTCGAGCGTTACCTTGGCCGGCTTCAGAATCTGGCCGATGACAAGCCGCTGATCCTTGGGGAGTTCGGGATGGATACGATTCGGCATCCGGAGGCCGAACAGGCCGAGATGATTCGGTGGCACGTTGAGAGTGTGGTGCGCGGAGGACTGGCCGGAACGATTATTTACGCATGGACCGATGAGTGGTTTCGCGGAGGACAGGAAATCTTGGATTGGGCATTTGGGCTGGTGCGGCGGGATCGCACGAAGAAGCCCGCGTTCGAGACGGTGCGACAACTTTTTTTCGGTGAGGGGTCGATGGCCTCAAGGGTCAAGCTGCCTTCGTATCCGAAAGCCTCCGTGGTGGTTTGTTCCTACAATGGGGGCAAGACGATCGGTCGTTGCTTGGAATCCCTCAAAGAGGTCGAGTATCCAAACTACGAAGTCGTGCTGGTCGATGATGGATCAACAGATGACACCCAGGAAATCGCGGCGCGACATCCGTGGATCATCAATATCCGCCAAGAAAACAAGGGGTTGAGTTTTGCAAGAAATGTTGGAGCACGCACTTCGACCGGGGACGTGATTGTTTATACCGACAGCGATTGCATGGCCGATCCGGACTGGTTGTATTATCTGATTGGCACGCTCTTGAGTGGCGAGTATGCGGGGGTGGGGGGTCCGAATATTTCGCCGCCTGCCGAGAATTGGGTGCAGGCCTGCGTGGCGGCAGCGCCCGGCGGACCGAGCCATGTGCTGCTCACCGATGTCGTGGCCGAGCACATTCCGGGCTGTAACATGGCGTTCCACCGTCATGCTTTCGAGATGATCGGAGGGTTCGATCCAGAATACCGCAAAGCAGGCGACGACGTGGATTTTTGCTGGCGACTGCAACAGGCCGGCGGAGTCATTGCCTTCAGTCCTGCGGCCATCGTGTGGCATTACCGCCGATTCACGCTTCAGGCATTCAAGAAGCAACAGGAAGGCTATGGGGAAGCGGAATCCATGTTGCGGTTTCAACACCTTGTGTTCTTTGGGCCTACCGGCACTGCGAAATGGAAAGGTCAGATTTATGGGGCCCCGCGGTTCACATGGCTGATCAACAAGCCGATCATTTATCATGGCGTTTTTGGCGAAGGACTCTTCCAATCCATCTATCCGACGCCACAATCCGAAATTGCGGCTTACCTGAGCAGCATCGAATGGGTGGTGCTGACGGCTTTTGTTTTCTTGGTCTCGATCCCGCTGCCGTTCCTGCGGATTCTTCCCTATCTGATGTTTGGCGGCACCCTGCTGGTCGCGCTTTCCTTCATGATCCATGCCCGGCTGGAGCCGAAATACGATACCATTCGGGCACGGCTACTGGTGGCGTTCCTGGCCCTTGCTCAGCCGCTGGTGCGCGGATGGGCAAGGTATTTCACATGGCTGAAATTCAAACGCACGCCGCCGGCGGTCATTGCCAAGGTGGAAAAAGATTTCACGCCCGCGCGCGGCAGCATCTCAAACCTCAAGTTTTGGAGCGAGGAGGGTCACGGCCGCGAGAGGTTGCTTCAGGAGACGGTTGCCACGCTGGAAAGCGAGGGGTGGAACTACTCGATGGATACTGGATGGAAGAGCTGGGATCTGCAAATCTACGGCAGTTTCTGGTGGGGGGTGCAGCTTCGCACGGTGACCGAATACCATGGCGGGCCGAAATGCCTGACGCGTGTGCATCTCGGCACACGCATGGTGGCCACCACGTTCCTCATCAACCTGATCCTTCTCGGAATCCTCGCTTACCGACAGTTCCTCGTGCCCGGAACCGACTGGTGGCTGTGGGTGCCGTATGGGATCTTTGTCGCCATCCTCCTCCGCCGGATCTGGCGTCTCAAACGCCGCATTGCCGACTTGGTTGGGGCCGCCGCCACGCGGTGCGGATTCACCCGCATGAAGTAGCTTTGCCGATATGAAGTCGCCGCTTGGGGAGCCTGTTTTTACCCGGGGAGCGAGCGGCGGAATTCCATCACGTTGATGGGCGGGAAGTTCAGTGCGCAGAACCTTTGCTCGGCGAGCTCGAAAAGGTGGTCTTCCTCACAGAGTTGGGTCGTGAGCTGGTAGGCAATGAACCGGCTTTCGGAGTCCATCGCACGTGCAATGCGCAGAAGGATTTCGCTGCGCACGGATTTTTCGATCTGAGAGAAAGGGATTCCGGAGAGGATATAATCGCAGCGTTCGAGACCGAGGCTGCTGAGCACATCGGGCAGGTGGAGGGCGTCAGATTCATGCACGGTGACGCGCGGGTCATGGCGGAACTGACGGCGGAGATGGACGACGAATTCGGGATCCACCTCAAAAAGCACAAGCTGGGATTTGGCATCCATCTGCTTGACGATGCGGCGGGTGTGGCAGCCTTCGCCGGGGCCGAGTTCGACGATCACGCGGGGCTTCGAGAAGTCGAGGCGTGAGGTGGTTTCGCGGATGAGGAAGGGGGAACTCGGCACAATGTAGGAAACCCGTTTCGGGTTTGCCAGCACACGTTTGAGGAAGAGAAGGCTCATGAGAAAGTGGGGATGCGGTTGAGAACGTCGCGACCGGCGGCCTGTTCATAGGCATCGGCAATGCCGAGCAGTCGGGTTTCGTCCAAGGCTTTGCCAAGAAATTGCAGGCCCACCGGAAGCTCGTGTCCGCCTTCCGGGACCATGCCGCAGGGAACGCTGATCCCGCAGATGCCGGCAAGGTTGGCCGCGATGGTGAAAATATCCGCCAAATACATGCGGAGCGGATCGTTCACACGCTCGCCAATTTTGAAGGCCAAATCGGGCGAGGTCGGACAGACAAGGGCATCGACTTTTTCAAAGGCTGCCGTGAAGTCGCGGCGAATGAGCGTACGAACTTTTTGGGCGCGGAGGTAGTAGGCATCGTAGTAGCCGCTCGAAAGCACGTAGGTGCCAAGGATGATGCGCCGCTTCACTTCGCTGCCGAACCCCTCTTCGCGCGAGCGACGGTAGTGGTCCAGAAGGTCGGTGGGGGCTTTTGCACGGTGTCCGTAGCGCACGCCATCGAAGCGAGCGAGGTTTGCCGAGGCTTCGGCGGTGGCAATAATGTAATACACGCCGACCGCGTATTCGGTGTGCGGAAGGGATACCTCAACCAGTTCGGCTCCGAGGCCCTCGCAGGCTTTGATGGCCTCTTCGACCTTCGTGCGCACACGGGCGTCCATGCCATCGACAAAATACTCTTTCGGAATTCCTAGTCGCACCCCCTTCAGATCCCGTCCGAGCCGTGCGGTAAAATCCTCTTCCGGCAGCTCCAGCGAGGTCGAGTCGTGCGGATCTTTTCCGGCAATGGCATTCATGAGCGCGGCACAGTCGCGGGTACTGCGGGCAAAGGGGCCAATTTGATCCAACGAGCTGGCAAAGGCCACCAGTCCGTAGCGCGAGATGCGCCCGTAGCTGGGCTTGAGTCCGACCACGCCGCACAGCGAGGCCGGTTGGCGGATCGACCCGCCGGTGTCGCTGCCGAGTGTCGCGAACGCCTCGCGAGCCGCGACCGCTGCCGCAGAACCTCCACTGGAGCCTCCCGGAATCCGGCTGGTGTCCCATGGATTGCGGGTGGGATGGTGGGCGGAATTTTCCGTCGAGGACCCCATCGCAAACTCGTCCATGTTCAGGCGCCCGTAAGGAATCGCGCCCGCCTCCCGCAGCTTGCGGATCGCGGTGGCATCGTAGGGAGCCTTGTAGCCGGCAAGGATTTTTGATCCGCACGTGCAGGGCTCGCCGAGCACGTTGATCACGTCTTTAATCCCGATGGGCACGCCGCCGAGCGGCAGGGAAATATCCGCCTTCTCCGCCGCGGCCAAAGCGGACTCGAAATCACGCGAGACATAGGCCCCGATGGCAGGATCGACGGAGGCAATCCGGTCTTCAAGGGCCCGAAGGGCCTCGACCGG